>JAQULD010000011.1 GCA_028719045.1 Candidatus Omnitrophota bacterium
GTGGAGTGGTTATTGTGCCGCTGTTGACGCTTGCCTTCGGGGTGGACATCCGTTACGCGGTCGGGGCTTCGCTTGTTTCTGTGATCGCCACTTCTTCCGGAGCCGCGGCAGCTTATGTGAAGGAAGGCTTTAGCAATATCAGGGTTGGGATGTTTCTGGAAATCGCCACTACCTTCGGCGCCCTGTTCGGAGCGTTCCTCGCGTTGCATCTGTCCACTCCTTTTATAGCTGTTATTTTCGGGATCGTCCTTATGCATTCCGCGTATTTGTCCGGGCGTAAAATCGATGAAAACCCCGCCGCGATAAAACCGGACTGGTTCTCAGCCAGGCTTAGAATGGACGGTGTCTATCCCGCGGAGCAAGGCTTTAAAGCATACAGCGTTTGCTGTGTCCCCGCCGGATTCGGCATCATGTTTATCGCCGGCATCATTTCGGGATTATTAGGCATAGGTTCCGGAGCGGTTAAAGTTTTAGCGATGGACCATGCCATGCGCCTGCCTTTTAAGGTTTCTACCGCAACGAGTAATTTTATGATCGGAGTTACCGCCGCGGCAAGCGCCGGCATTTACCTTAAAAAAGGTTATATAGACCCCGGGCTTACTATGCCGGTCATGCTTGGCGTACTGCTCGGCTCTTCTATAGGCGCCCGGTATTTATTTAAAGCGAAGGCGAAAAAACTCAGGATAATATTTAGTATTGTTATTTTCATACTGGCTTTGGAAATGATCTATTCCGGTTTAAAAGCGGGATTCTTAAAATGAACAAGACAAACGGCAAGTTCACAAACCACGAAATGGAAGTAATAATCGGGAATCTTCTCCGGGCGGGAGTTATTATCGCCGCGGCCGTGGTATTCGCCGGAGGGCTGATCTATTTACTGCGCCACGCAAACCAGTCTCCTGACTACAGGGTTTTCGCTGGAGAGCCGCCTGACCTGTGCAGCATAGCGGGGATTCTGAAGAATTCTTTCGCATTGCGCGGCCGCGGTCTTATACAGCTCGGGCTTTTGTTTTTGATCGCCACTCCCGTAGCGCGGGTGGCATTATCTATTTTTGCCTTTGCCCGCCAGAGGGATACATTGTATATTGTCGTCACTTCAGTAGTGTTCGTAATTTTGATCTATAGCCTGTTTGGGAGGTAAGGTAATAAATAACGGGTTTATCTTGAAAATGCTTCATAAGAGTGGTAAAATTTAAGTATGGGTAAGAGAGCGTTTACTTTGATAGAGCTGATAGTGGTTATCGCTATTATCGCTGTTTTGGCCGCGATAATAGCGCCAAACGCGTTCAGGGCTGTTGAAAAATCCAAGATCGCGGCATGCCAGGAAGATTCCAAGAGCATAAAGACCGCGGCTTACTCAATGTATTCCGATACGGGCATGTGGCCGGGCAGCAACTGGATAGATGATGCCCCGACAGACCCGCTGGCTGGAGCTGCTCCGGGCGAAGGCTTTGTTTTTAAAGGAGCCAATGCCAATATGCCAGGGACCTGGGATGGGCCTTATCTCGAGAAATGGAAGACGAACCCCTGGGTAGGCACGTATTACTGGGATTACAATGCCGCGGACCAGAATGGTGATGGTATTAACAACGAACATGTGCTTTGGATAGACAATGGGAATAATAATGCCGGTAAGAGGATACCGTTATCATCAAGGGTAAAAATAGACCAGCAGCTTGATGACGGTGACCTTCATACGGGTAGAATACAGGTATGGCAGGGTAATGATACCAGCGGTAATCTCGGTTATATTTTGATCCAGGGTGAATAGATCTGCCTTCCGAATTTCTTTTCTAAGGTAAGCCCGCCTTTTGGTCCAGAGTGTCAATATCGAAACGCAGATAACGCAATTGTTTGGCAATACCCGCGGTCAAAGCGACCACCCCCAGGGTTATCACTCCTCCAACAGCCACACAGGGAACCGTCCCGATCCAGGCAGCTAAAACCCCGCTTTCAAAAGCCCCCAGTTCATTTGAGGCGCAAATAAATATCCAATTCGCCGAGGCGATACGCCCGCGTAATTCATCCGGAGACAAAAGTCTGACCATCGAACGCCTTATGATCATGTTTATCCCGTCAAAGGCGCCGCTGAAGAATAAAGCCGCCATGGAAAGCCAGAAGTTTTTAGAGAACGCAAAGACAATAATGCTTATTCCAAACCCTGAGATCGCGAAGAAAAGGTTACGGCCCGCGCGGGCGATCGGAGGATGGCGTGTCGCAGTAAGTGTGATCAATAAAGCCCCTAAAGAAGGGGCGGCGTTCAATAAACCAAGCCCCTTTGCCCCGGTGTGCAGGATGTCATTCGCGTAAACAGGTAAAAGTATTATCGCCCCGCCGAAAAACACCGCGAACAAGTCCAGGGCCATAGCCGCTAAAAGAGGCTGGTTGTTAAACACAAAACGCCAGCCGGAGGCGATGCTTTGAAACACCGGCTCTTTTTTTACCGGCATAGGCTGGGGCTTAGGGGGTATTACCGCGGTAAATATAAGCGAGATTATGAAACCGGAAGTGATTATAAGGTATGATACCGCTGCGCCCCAGGCGTCAAAGATAAAGCCGATGGCAGCGGGGCCAAGCACCGAACAAGTTATCCAGGTGCTGCTGATCCAGGAGGAGGCGTTCACGGTAAGTCGTTTAGGCACGACCTGAGCCTCAAAAGCGGTATTAGCGGGGTCGGCGAAGCCGCGGGCAACTCCGGCCAGAAAGATCATGGCGTAAAGTCCGGTGAGAAAATTCCGGTGGCTATGCCAAGAGAGCGCCGCCAGGCTTAGCGTGCATAAGAAAGATATACAACGGGTGAAAATAAGGATCTTCCTGCGGTTAAAATGGTCCGCGATATATCCTCCGAAAGGAGCGATCGAAATCGCCGGAATAGCTTCCACCAGCCCAAGCCAGCCCAGTGCCAGGGGGGTGCGGGTGATTTTGTAGATCTGAAACCCGATCACTACCGCAAGGGCGCGGCTGGCCAGGGTGAAAAATCCCACGGACCCGATAAAAAGCCGGATATCGGGAATTCCCAGCGCCTCAGCGAACTTATGTTTTTGGTGTGTGTCTGCCATAATGAAACAGTATTTATAGTACAGCCCTTTATGTTTGTCAATGGAAAAAGCGTGAAATCCTGAAGGCGTATTTTTTTTTGAAACTTTTTGCCCTGTTTTTCAGTCTAATACTATGATAACACCTAAAGACAGTGAGGAAAGGAGGAATGATGAGGAATTTGATGGTTCTATTTATGATCATGTGGCTGGCGGGCTGCGCTACAGCGAGTTTGATGAACAGGGTAAGCCTTGGAATGTCAAAAGAAGAGGTGGAGAGGAAGATCGGCCAGCCCAATACCACAAAGGCCAATAGCGACGGGACGCAAATATTGGAATATGTGCTTTATAATTCTTATACCGGTATGTACGACCAGTATTGGGTGATATTAAAATCGGGAAAAGTCGTGCAGTTCGGCAGGGCCGGTGATTTCGGGAACGCGCGCGTAGTCCCTTATTGAGCCCCTATTTATTCGCTTGATTTTTTCTGAAACAAGTGCTATAACACCACTTGAAATGATAAGGCCGGTTTTGGAAAACCATGTTGTTCTATAATGAAAGAGCGGGGGCGTAAATGAGGATTCTTAAAATAACGCTTGTATCTTTGGCAGTGCTTATCGCGGTGTTGGTCGCCGCGGTTTTTATTTTTATAAACACCTTCGATGTTAACCGCTTTAAGCCCCAGATAATAAGCCAGGCGAAAAGCGCGTTAAACCGCGAAGTTAATTTCGATAAGATCCGCCTTGGCCTTTCTTTGACCCAGGGCGTTACCGTGAAGATCAGCGATCTTACTATCGCTGAAGATCAAGCGTTCGGGCAGGGCGATTTCCTCAAGGTGAAAGATATTTCTCTCGGGGTTAACGCGTTCGCCTATATTCTCGGCAAGAAAATAGATATACCGAGCGTCGTGATCGATTCCCCGCGGCTTTCGATAATCCGCCAGAAAGACGGCACTTTGAATATTACCAGTTTTTCCAAGCAGGCAGAGGCAACAGCAAACGGCCAGAAACCCGCGCAGGCTCCGTCGCCGTTAGCAATACCCGCGGTCCTTGTTTCTTCTTTAAAGCTGGAAAACGGGACACTTTTGTATATTGACCGCTCTTTCGAGCCTCCTGTTTCGCTTGAGGCCTCGGATTTAAGCGTTTCCCTGAGTAAAATCTCCTTAAATGAACCTTTCGGTTTTAGCGTTGAAGCCGCGGTCTTAAGCCCCAAAAAGAATATCCGTATACAGGGAAAGGCGCAGCTTGACCTTAACACACAGGAGGTAACTGTTTCTGACCTTAAGCTGGAAACTGAGCTTTCGGATATCCTTCCTGCCAAAATCACGCAAGCTTTCCCGATGACAAAAGGAGCGGTTTTGCCTCAAGCTATGAAAGGAAAATTTGAGTTAGTCCTTGAGAAAATAACCGCGGGTCCTAAGGGCCTTACGGCTCTGGCAAGCAACGCTTCTTTGTCCGAAGGATTTTTGCAATTTAAAGAAATAGCTTCGCCTGTCAAAGATTTAACGGTAAATGCCGTGGTTACCGATAAGGATATCAACGCCCAAAAAATTTCAGCCGGGATAGGCGAAGGTTCGCTAACGGGATCAGGCAAGCTCAATGATTATTCGGTTAAACAGGATTTCAGCTTGGAAGCCGAGATCCGGGGCCTGAAAGTACAGGATTTAGTGCCGCAGGAAAAGTCAGCGGTAAAGATGGAAGGTGTTGTTTCCGGGCCGGTAAAATTATCGGGCCGGGGATTTTCCGGAGATGCTATTAATTCCAATCTCTTAGGCCAGGCGGATATCTCCGTAACCAAGGCAAAGCTTAAAGATATAAACGTGCTTAGGACGGTCCTGGATAAGATTTCGGTCATACCCGGGCTTTCTCAGAAAGTCGAATCCGGCCTGCCGGAAAATTATAAGCAAAAGCTTACGCAAAAAGATACGGATTTAAACGATATCAAACTTTCGGCCGCGATAGAACACGGCCGTATCTTAGTTAAGGATGCGGTTCTTGGCGCGCAGGAATTTACATTTAAAGGCCAGGTGGAAGCGGGATTTGACGGGGCTTATTCGCTCGAAGGTTCGTTCCTTATCCCCTCTGACCTTTCTCAGGCGATAGTAGCGCAAGTGTCTGAAATGCAGTATCTTCTTAATGAGGATAAACAAATATACATTCCGCTTAAAATCTCAGGCAAGGCGCCGGAAATCAAATTCAAGGTTGACGCCGAATATATCGGAAAGAAGCTGATCATGAACCAGGGCGAGCAGCAGCTTTTGAAGGCCATTAATAAAGCTTTAGGTTCCAAAGAAGATAACGCGGCGGACCAGAACGCAGGGCAATCCGGCACAAATGCTGAAGGGTCGGTGGGCGACCTGTTGAGGAATATTTTTAAGAAAAACCAGCAATAGGTAAAGATACGGGCAGCAAAGGAAAGTCTTTAATCGAACGGCAGGTGTACAAACGCCTGCCGTTTTTGTTTCTGCCAATAGTGGAAAAAAGTCAAAAAAAAGTAGTTTTTGCCTATTTATAAAATTTAATATTAGATTATACTGTTTTTATGAACATAAAATCAAAGGTTAAAATATTGGAGTATTTAATCGTGGTGGTTTTTGCCTTTACCTTTATTATGGGAGCGAACAGAGGGATACACACCAAGACCGTGGAATACAAACAGGGAGATACCGCTCTTGAAGGATATCTCGCTTATGATGATTCTATAAAAGGCAAAGTCCCGGCAGTTTTAATCGTACATGAGTGGACGGGGCCCGGGCCGTATGTTAAAAGGCGCGCGGAGCAAATAGCGTCGCTGGGTTACGTGGGGTTTGCCGTGGATATTTACGGCAAGGGAGTAAGGCCTAAAGACTCAAAAGAGGCTTCTTACCAGGCCGGTATTTACCGGGCCGACCGCCAATTGATGCGCGAGCGGATAAAAGCCGCCTTGGAAGAGATAAAAAAGTATAAATTCGTTGATCCTGAGCGTATCGCCGCTATCGGATATTGTTTCGGTGGAGGCGTGGCCCTGGAACTTGCCAGAAGCGGGGCGGATATAGCGGGTGTGGTCAGCTTTCACGGCAATCTCGATACCCCGCACCCCGAAGACGCGAAAAATATCAAAGCCAGGATATTAGTCTGTCAGGGAGCGAATGACCCTATAGTGACCGCGGAGCAGGTAGCCGGTTTCCAGAATGAAATGCGTAACGCCCAGGTTGACTGGCAGATGATAATTTACGGGAATGCCGTGCATAGTTTTACCAATCCTGATTCGGGTAATAATCCTGCAACCGGCGCAGCTTACAATGAAAAAGCCGATAAGCGGTCCTGGGAGGCGATGAAAGCGTTCTTCAACGAAATTTTTTCGGAAAAATAAATTGAAGAAAACAATTTGTTGTTTAATCCGGTGATCCCATAACGAGCGTTATGGTTTTTTTGTTTGGCAGCGTTAAGTAAAGGAGAAACCCGGTTATGGATGAAAAGATGATTTCGCGCAAAGAAGAAGAGATAGAAATAAAAGAGTGGCTTAAGTCCATAGACTACATACTGAAATACCGCTCAAACCGGCAGGTGCTTAATATCCTGGAATTGCTTTTGTCCAGGGCCAGGGAAAACGGCGTACCGGCGTGTTCCGCGGTAAATACCCCTTATATAAATACAATACCTCCCGATGAACAGCCTCCTTTCCCGGGTAACATGGAAATCGAACAGCGTATAGAAAATATCGTCCGCTGGAACGCGATGGATATGGTGGTAAGGGCGAATAAGGAACATGACGGCATCGGAGGCCACATTTCTACCTACGCTTCCATCGCCACGCTTTTTGAAGTCGGGTTTAACCACTTTTTCCGCGCCCGGACCGATAAATTCTCGGGGGATTTTGTTTTTTTTCAAGGCCATGCTTCTCCGGGAGTATACGCCCGCGCTTTTCTGGAAGGCCGGCTTACTGAAAAAGACCTGTTGAATTTTAGAAGGGAATTAAATGCCGGAGGCGGGCTTTCCTCATATCCTCATCCCTGGTTAATGCGGGGATTCTGGCAGTTTTCCACCGTTTCTATGGGCCTTTCTCCGATAATGGCTATCTACCAGGCGCGCTTTAACCGCTATCTCGAAGATAGAGGCATTAAGCCCAAAGATGACGCGAAGGTCTGGGCTTTTATCGGAGACGGGGAATGCGATGAGCCTGAGGCTTTAGGCGCGATCACTTTGGCTTCACGCGAGCGCCTGGATAACCTTATTTTCGTGATCAACTGTAATCTGCAGAGGCTTGACGGACCGGTGCGCGGCAACGGGAAAATAATCCAGGAATTGGAATCCATATTTTTGGGCGCCCAATGGAAAGTGATCAAGGTTATCTGGGGAAGTGACTGGGACGGGCTGCTTGCCGAAGATAAGGATGGGATACTGGTCAAGCGCATGGGGGAAGTTGTGGACGGCCAGTTCCAGAAATATTCCGTGGAAAGCGGCGCTTACCAAAGGAAAGATTTTTTCGGGAAAGACCCAAGGCTGCTGGATATGTTCAAGGATGTTTCAGATGAACGATTGCGCGCCATGAAACGCGGAGGCCATGACCCTCTTAAGGTGTATTCTGCTTTTAAGGCCGCTTCTGAACACAAAGGCGGCCCGGTGGTTATTTTGGCGAAAACCATAAAAGGTTACGGCCTTGGAGAAAGCGGCGAAGGCAAGAATATCACCCATCAGGAAAAAAAATTAAATGAAGAGGAACTTAAAGAATTCCGCACCCGTTTCAATATTCCTTTAAGCGACGAGGAAGTCTGCAAGGCGCCTTTTTATAAGCCGGCGGATGATTCCGCCGAAATAAAATACCTGCATGAGGCAAGGCGAAAATTAGGGGGCTATATCCCTGAACGCAGGCAAAAGGCTCTGCCGGTCTTGGGGCCGAGCGAAGAGATATTCGAGGAATTTTATCAGGGCACTCAAGGGAGGCCGGTTTCAACAACGATGGTTTATGTCCGCATGCTGGCAAAACTTCTCAAGGATAAATCCATAGGGAGGCTTATAGTCCCGATCATACCGGATGAAGCCAGGACCTTCGGAATGGAGGCGCTTTTCAGGCAATGCGGGATATATTCGCATTGCGGGCAGAAATACGAACCGGTGGACAGGGAAAGCCTGCTTTATTACAGGGAAACTGTAGACGGGCAGATCCTGGAAGAAGGTATTACCGAGGCGGGGGCAATTTCTTCTTTTATCGCCGCCGGCACCGCTTATTCAACGCACGCCATTGAGATGATACCTTTTTACACCTATTATTCCATGTTCGGTCCGCAGCGGGTAGGTGACCTGGTCTGGGCCGCGGCGGATATGTGCTGCCGGGGATTTTTGGTGGGAGGCACTTCGGGAAGGACCACATTGAACGGGGAAGGTCTGCAGCACCAGGATGGACACAGCCACGTGTTATTTTCTGTTGTCCCCAGCTGCGTCAGTTATCATCCCGCCTTCGCGTATGAAATAGCGGTCATTATACAGGAAGGCATACGCAGGATGTATGTGAACCAGGAAAACCTGTTTTATTATTTTAATGTGGCCAATGAGAATTATGCCATGCCCGATATGCCGGAAGGCGTAAGAGAGGGTATTATCAAAGGGATTTATAAGTTTAAGGCTTTAGCGAAAAGGAAAGCCATGCCGCCGGTGCACCTTTTAGGGAGCGGGCCGATTTTTAACGAGGTGGCCGAAGCCCAAAATATACTCGAAAAGAATTATAATATACCCGCGCATATCTGGAGCGTGACCAGTTACACGGAGCTCCGGCGTGAGGCGTTAGAGGCTGAGCGCTGGAACATGCTGCATCCCCAGGAAGAGCCCAAAATACCGTATGTTACAAAATGCCTTTCAACTGAACCGGGAATATATGTCGCGGCTTCGGATTTTGTGAAAACCCTGCCGGATCTAATAAGCAAATGGGTACCCGGACCGTTCATTTCTCTTGGTACGGACGGATTCGGAAGAAGCGATACCCGGGAGGCGTTAAGGGATTTTTTTGAGGTGGATGCCAAACACATCGTTTACGCCGCGTTGGGCGCCCTTTACAGGGAGAAAAGAATAGGAAAAGAAGTTTTGGAAAAAGCGGGAATGGATTTAAAGATCGATCCCGAAAAACGCGATCCGATGTTAAGTTAAACTTTAAATGCCGCCAGATAAGGAGGTTGTCTCATGATCCGGGAATTTAAAATCCCCGCCCTGGGAGAAAACATAGTTTCGGGTACAGTGGTAGGTATATTGGTCAAGGCAGGTGACGCGGTTAAAAAAGACGCGACGTTGTTGGAAATCGAGGCCAGTAAAGCCACTATCGAAGTGCCTTCCCCCTATGAGGGCGTGGTGAAAGAAATACTCGTTGCGGAAGGCCAGGAAGTAAAAGTAGGGCAGGTGATAATGAAGATCGAAACCGCGGACCAGGAAACGCAAGAGAAAAAAGAAACGCAAGCCCCTTCTGTGTCCTTGCTGGCCAGCGAAGAGGCCCCGTCGGCTCCTTCCGCAAAGAGGATTGCCCGGGAAAAAGGAATAGATATTTCAAAGGTCAAGGGCAGCGGGCCGCAGGGAGAAATACTGGAAGATGATGTTTCGTCGCAAACTTCGCGTGCGGAAGAAGGCCTGCCTGATTTTTCAAAATGGGGTGAGGTGGAACGTAAAGCCTTAAGTGATATCCGGCTTAGCATTGCCGGACATATGAGCCGGGCCTGGAGCGTTATACCGCATGTGACCCTGTTTAATAAGGCCGATGTCACAGAGCTGGAAAAATTGATAAAAGAATACTCAAAACCGGAACAGAAACTGACCATTACTCCCTTTTTTATTAAAATCATCGCTTCGGCTTTGAAAGTATTTCCCCAGTTAAACGCGAGTATCGATATTAATAACCGGCAGATCATATATAAAAAATATTTTCATATAGGAGTGGCGGTGGATACCGAAAAAGGGCTGGTCGTTCCGGTTATAAGGGACGCGGATAAGAAAAATATCCTTACACTGGCTGCAGAATTAAAGGAGCTGGCAGAGAGGGCCAGGGCGGGAAAACTTAAATTAGAGGAAATGCAGGGGGGTTGTTTTTCTTTGACAAATCTGGGAGGGATAGGCGGCACAGGATTTTCCGCTGTGATCAATTGGCCGGAAGCCGCGATCCTGGGTTTGGCGCGCAGCAGGCAGGAGCCGGTTTTTACCGGCGGAAAGTTTGAAGCGCGAAGCATGCTTAATATTTCATTGACTTTTGACCACCGGGTTATTGACGGAGCTTACGGCATGAAATTCTTGCGTTGGGTATCGGAGGCAGCGGAAAAACCGGTTTTCCTGGAGTTGGAAGGGTAAACAAAGAAATTATAGTGGAAAAAAGTCAATAAAAAGAAGAAACAAGCGGTTTACATATTTTTTGAATAATATAAAGTATTTATGTGAAAGGGGGGATATGAAATGAGACACAAAATGTCACTTTTAGTCCTTGTTTTATTTATAGGGGTGGTGATCGGCAATGCTCAGGGAGCTACTTTTGAGAATATTCCTCTTGAGGACGCGACTATCAGGGTGGCCCAGGAAGTGGGAAAGGCTGTAGTTTCCATAGGCACGGAAGAAGTAACCAAGATCCCGACAAGAAGATTTGAAATACCTTTTGGCAGCTCGCCTTTCGGCAATGATGACGAGATGCGCAAATTTTTCAGGGATTTCTTCGGGGAAACGCCCGGAAGGGAATATAAACAAATGGGGCTGGGATCAGGTGTCATAATCGACGCTAAAGGTTATATATTGACTAACGCGCATGTAATCGATAATTCCGATAAGATCACTGTGACTTTGGCGGATGGAAGGCAATTTAAGGGCGAAGTTAAAGGTAAAGATAAGCGCGCGGATTTAGCCATTGTAAAAATAAACGCCTTAAACCTGCCGGTAGCTGATCTTGGCGATTCGGGAAATTTAAAGATCGGGCAGTGGGTCATTGCCATAGGAAACCCTTTCGGGTTCGCTTTGCGTAATCACGAGCCAACCGTGACCGCGGGGGTGGTAAGCGCTTTGCATCGCTCGCTTGGTATGTTGCCTTCCAGCGAAGGAGATTACAACGACCTTGTTCAGACCGATGCCGCTATAAATCCGGGTAATTCCGGAGGTCCGCTGGTGAACCTTAAAGGCGAGGTCATCGGTATAAACACCGCGATATTCTCCACAAGCGGCGGTTACCAGGGCATTGGTTTTGCTATTCCGGTTAATGCCGCGAAACGAATCATCGGGCGCCTTATAGAAGGCAAAAAGATTATTTACGGCTGGCTCGGGGTGACTGTTCAGGATATAAATGAGGACCTGGCCAAACAATTCGGTTTAAGCGATACTAAAGGCGCGCTCGTGGCGAATGTACTGGATAATTCCCCGGCTAAAGCGGGGGGGATCCTGACCGGCGATGTGATCAGGGCGATTAACGGCCATCCGGTAAATGATGTGAGGGAACTGCTGCAAAGCGTGGAAGGCCTGGAAGTGAGCCGCAAGGCGGACATTACAGTCTACCGGCAGGGCAAAACAGTGGAATTGCCGGTTCAGATTACACAGAGGCCGGAAAACGCGGAGAACGCGGTAGCCGCCGCCGCAGAAGCGGGAACGTGGCGCGGTCTTAAGGTGGACGATTTGACCCCCGAAAATATGCAAAAGTACCAGGTCCAGGAAAAAAAGGGAGTTGTCGTTACCGAAGTGGAACCGGGAAGCCCTGCGGATGACGCGGGCTTGGTAGCCGGAGACGTAATAATGGAAATAAACAAAGCGAAGGTAAACAACCTTTCCGATTACCAGAAAATAACCGCCGGTTTAAAAGGCAATGTGTTGATACGCACGTTAAGAGGGTTTTTAGTGGTAAAAGAATAATTGGATAATTATTCTTTAAGATCATTTCAACTTAAACGGCAGGACAAACAAAGGAGGAAGCATGGATATCATCAAGGAAATGATGGAACTTGGTTTAGGGATGTTGGTCCTGACCAAAGAAAACGCTGAAAAAATAACCAATGATCTGGTTAAAAAGGGCAAGCTGCAGAAAAAAGAAGGCAAGGATTTGCTAGAAGGGATCATTAAAAAGGGGAAAGCGCAGGAAAAAGAGATCGAAGCAAGCGTGGCAAAAATAGTAAGCCAAACCCTTACTAAACTGAACGTGGCTAATAAAGCCGATATCAGCCGTCTGGAAAAGGAAATTAAAAAATTAAAGTCGCATAAAAAATAAAGGACCGGAAGCTTTGTTCCTGTTCAAATTAAAAGATGAATTAAACGATATAAAAAGACTAAGAGAGATAGCCAAAGTCTTTACTAAATACGGCTTAGGTTATCTTATCCAGAAATTTCATTTACACCGTTTTGCCTCGAAACACCTCCCCCCGGAAGAGCTGTTCAATGAGCCTTTGAGTGTCAGGGTCCGCAAGATACTGGAAGAGCTGGGCCCCACGTTCATAAAATTAGGGCAGATGTTAAGCCTGCATCCGGATATAGTGCCGCCCGAGTTCTGTAAGGAGTTTGAAAAACTTCAGGACGCTGTCCCCGCCGTTGAATTCGAAAAGATAAAAGAAGTCATTGAGAAGGAATTCAACAAGCCCCTTAATGAGGTCTTTAAAGATTTTCCCTCCACACCTATAGCTTCGGCTTCGCTTGCGCAGGTCTACAAGGTAAGTTTGGGGAACAAAGAAGCGATAGTAAAAGTGCAAAAGCCATATGTGGAGAAAATAATACGCGCGGACCTGGAGATCCTGGAATTTCTCGCAAACCACATCGATAAACATTATAAGGAAGCCCGCGTATTCAATCCCAAAGGGCTCCTGGCGGAATTTAAAAGATATATGCTCAATGAGCTGAATTTCAGCAATGAGATCGTAAATATCGAAACATTCAGGCATAACTTCCGCCACGATAAGACAATCCATTTTCCGCTCGTGTATGAGAAACTTTGCACTAACAAAGTCATTGTGATCGAACACATTAACGGGATCAAATTAAGCAATATACAAAAAATCCGGGATTCCGGCCTTGATACCCAGAAAATAGCGCATACGGTGATAGCGTGCATTTTGAAGCAGATTTTCATCGACGGTTTTTTTCACGGCGACCCCCATCCCGGCAACCTGTTTATTTTACCGGACGGCAAGCTCTCGTTCGTGGACTTTGGCGTCGTAGGCAGGATAGACGACGACACTAAATTCGCGTTTGCACATCTCTTCACCGCGGCGGCCTCCAAGGATGTGGAGCTTATGATGAAAGTCCTGCAAGACTCAGGTGGCATAAACTATTATACGAACGAAATAAGATTAAAGTTTTCATTGCAGCAGTTGCTGGACAAATATTACGGGATAACCCTGGAAGAATTGAACATGAATGATTTTTTAAGAGACCTAACCAGGCTGTTATATGAAAATAAAGTGCGCATCCCTCCGGATAATTTTATTTTGATCAAGTCTTTGGGGATGCTGGAGTCGGAAGCTAAAATGCTTGATCCCGGATTGGATTTCGGGCTGGAGATAAAAAGCATATCCGAGAGGATAATCAAGGATGAGTATAGCGTAGCGAGGATCATGAAGAAAATAGGCTCGGTCACTACGGATATATTCGGCCTCGTGCAGAATTTCCCGAAAGACCTGTTTTTGATCCTGAACGAGCTTAAAAGAGGGGAGCTGAAAATCGGGTTTGAACATTTGAACCTTGAGCCCCTCATTTCCATGCTGGATAAGGTCAGTAACAGGATATCTTTCAGCCTGATCATAGCCTCGCTTATAATCGGTTCATCTCTTTTGGTCCAAACCAATACCGTAACTCCGCTGGGTTCGACATATAGTCTGGGTACGGTGGGTTTTATGGTAGCGGCGGCATTCGGATTCTGGCTGGTGGTAAGTATCATGCGTTCCGGTAAATTGTGAGAAATCAAACGTCAAAAAAAACGAACCCTCTCTGCCCGCGATACATCTAAATAGCAAAAGGGAGGGTAAAATGAAAAAGAAAATTAAGGTTATGTGGTAGCAACATTAAACATGGAGGTGCGTATGAGTTGGGGATTGTTCGGACAGATAGTGTTATTGATAATAGTTTTTGTGATTATCAAGACCTTTTTTAAATGCATGCATGACGCGCATTGCACGAAATGCAGGAAAGAAGTCCAGAAATAAGTGTTTTTAAGCTTTCTGGCGAAAAGGGGTTTTCCTATGAATGCAAAAGTGGCTAAAAGCCTTTTGATCTTTGCTTTCTTGCCGGTTTTTCCGGTTCTGGCGTTCGCGCAGACAAAGTATGAAAAAGCTGTATTTGCCGGAGGCTGTTTTTGGTGTATGACCCCGCCTTTTGAAGAATTAAACGGGGTTATAAAAGTTGAGTCCGGATATACCGGAGGGAGCGGGGAAAACCCCACTTATCAGGATTACGCGCGCAAGGGCCACATCGAAGCCGTGGAAGTCACCTATGACCCCGCTAAAATATCATATGAACAGCTTTTGGATGTGTTCTGGAAGCAGATAAATCCTACGGACGCGGGTGGGCAATTTTGCGACAGGGGGCCGCAATACCGCTCAGCGGTTTTTTATGCCGATGAAGAGCAAAGGCTTTTGGCTGAAAAATCAAAAACGGAACTGGCAAAAAAGGGCTTGTTCAAAGAACCGATTGCCACGGAAATTATAAAAGCCCAGGTTTTCTACAAAGCGGAAGACTATCACCAGGATTATTACAAGACGCATCCTTTTCAATACAAATTTTACAGGTTTAATTGCGGACGCGACCAGTTCTTGAAAAAGTTCTGGGGCGGCCAGGCATACAAGAAACCGCCAAAGGAAGAGCTGAGAAAGAAATTAACCCCCCTGCAGTACAAAGTTACTCAGGAGGGCGGTACGGAGCCGGCGTTCCATAACCAGTATTGGGATAACCATAAAGAGGGTATTTACGTGGATATCGTTTCCGGAGAGCCCCTGTTTAGTTCGGCCGATAAATTCGAATCGGGCACAGGCTGGCCGAGTTTTACCCGGCCGCTTGAGCCAAAGAATGTCGTGGAAAAAACAGACCGGAGTTTTTTTATGTCCAGGACCGAAGTAATGAGCTTGCGCGCTGAGTCGCACCTTGGCCATGTTTTTAAAGACGGCCCGCCGCCCACCGGCCTGCGCTATTGCATGAATTCCGCGGCGCTGCGTTTTATCCCGAAAGAAGACCTGGAAAAAGAAGGGTATGGGGAATATAAAAGGCTTTTCGAAAAATAGGCCTTTTGCGGACTTTTTAGATATATTTAAGATAATGTTAGGGAAAATCGAAAGATAGGTATATAATAATGCCCATGTTGAACAAAAACGAAAGTACAGACAATCTTACTCCAGCGGTAAAGGCGGAAGTAAAAAGTTTTTTCGGCCTGGGCATCGCGCCCAGGATACTTGATATACTTGAGCGTATAAAGTTCAAGGTGCCGACGCCTATACAGACGAAGGCAATACCTGTTGCTATCCAGGGCAAGGACCTTATTGGCGTAGCTCAGACCGGTACAGGTAAAACCCACGCCTTCGCCATTCCTATGGTGCAGCGGCTTGCCCAGAGTAAGGGGATAGGGCTGGTTTTAGCTCCTACCAGGGAATTGGCTATTCAGATCGACGAAGCGTTCCAGGACCTGGTGTATGCTTTTGGGATGCGCTCAGCCTGTTTGATCGGAGGAGCTCCGATGGACGCACAGGTGCAGGCCCTGCGCAGAAATCCCCGGGTGGTGATCGCCACCCCTGGCAGGCTTATCGACCATATGCGCCAGTGGAATGTCGTGCTGGAAGAGGTGGAAATTTTGGTACTTGACGAAGCGGACCGGATGCTTGATATGGGGTTTTCCCCGCAGATTGAGCAGATCTTGAGGTTCGTGCCAAAAGAAAGGCAGACTTTGCTTTTTTCCGCTACTATCCCGAAGGAGATCATGTCTATCGCTTCCAGGCATATGAAGCTGCCGATTTGCGTGGAGATAGCGCCTTCAGGAACTACCGCCGAGCTGGTTACCCAGGAATTATTTATCGTAAAAAAAGACGCTAAATTAAGACTTCTCAGCAAATTGCTGGAAAAATATGAGGGCCCCGTGCTTTTGTTTTCCCGCACTAAGTTTAACGCCAGAAAAATAACCCGGGCGATCAAGGAGATGGGGTATAAGGCGGCGGAAATGCATTCTAACCGTTCCCTTCCCCAGCGCAGGGAAGCCCTGGAAGGTTTTAAATCCGGTAAGTATAAAGTGCTGGTCGCCACAGATATCGCAGCCAGGGGCATAGATGTAACCGGAATAGAATTAGTCGTCAATTTCGATCTTCCTGAAGACGCTCAGAATTATGTGCACCGTATCGGGCGCACCGCGCGCGCTGGCCACAAAGGCCACGCGGTTTCTTTCGCCACACCCGATCAGAAGAACGATGTCCGCGATATCGAGAAACTCATAAGGACATCGCTGCCTGTTTCCAAGCATCCCGAAGTATCCGCTGAACAATTCTCCCAATCCTCCGGTGAACCTAAGCCTAAACAATTCAATCGTAGACAAGGCCAAGCCAAAAAACAGGGATTCCGTAAATTCCGCAGATTTTAAAAAAGTTTTTACAAAGATATGCATATACCAGACGGTTATTTAGGGCCGGCGATATGCGGTTTTTTTTACGCTGTGATGCTGCCGGTATGGACCTTCGCTTCCAGGGTCGTTAAAAAGACTCTTAAGGCGAAACAAGTCCCTCTTCTGGCGATAGGGGCGGCATTCAGTTTTGTGATCATGATGTTTAACGTGCCGATACCCGGAGGCTCTACGGGCCACGCGGTGGGGGGAGTTTTGACCGCCATACTTTTAGGGCCGTGGGCCGCTTGCATCGCGATAACCGTGGCTCTGGTGATCCAGGCTTTGCTTTTCGGGGACGGCGGGATCACGGCGTTAGGAGCCAATTGTTTCAATATGGCTTTTGTGCTTCCCTTTACAGGATATTATATTTATAAGGCTGTCAGTTTTAAAGCGCTTCCGGGATCAAATAGAAGGGTTTTTGCCGCGGGCGCGGCGGGTTATCTTGCCTTGAACGCGGCGGCGCTGGCGACCGGTATTGAATTCGGATTACAGCCATTGTTGTATCATACGCCTTCCGGCCAGCCGCTTTACTGTCCGTATGGGTTGAAAGTAGCGGTTACGGTCATGTCAGGAGAACATCTCTTGATATTCGGCTGGGTAGAAGCGGTGGTCACCGCCTTAGTAATTAAGTATCTGCAAAAACAGAATCCCGCGCTCCTGCAAGAAAGTTAGATGATCGATGAAAACTTCAGCTAAATTATGGCTGGGCCTGGCAGTTCTTGTTGTTTTGTCCCCTTTGGGGCTTTTGCTTCCGAAATATTTTAAATCAGGGACTGCCTGGGGAGAATGGGGAAATTTAGAGATCCAAAAATTAGCCGGTTATATCCCTAAAGGATTTTCCAGGTTGTCAGGGCTGTGGAAAGCTCCTTTACCCAACTACGGGGTAAAAGGAGGAAACTGGCTGCATTCAAGCGCGCTTTACATTGCTTGCGCGGCCATTGGGATAACTATTGTAGCGCTTTTGGCATTCCTGATAGGTAAAATATTGTCCAGGAAAGGCGATTGATGTCCGCTAAGAATAATTTTGTCGAGCGTTCGCTTTTGGGAGTGTTGTCTTTTTTAAAAGATGCGGTATTTGCCGAGGAGTATGCTTCCCGCCGCGGTTTTTTACAGTCGCTCGACCCGAGGATAAAAGCCGTTACATTTTTCTTATTTGTGATCCTGGTGTTGATCTCGAAAAACATCCTTGTTTTGACCGCTCTTTACGCGGCTTGTTTGCTGTTGGCTCTGGCCTCCGGCATCCGCCTGGTTTTTTTTCTTAAACGGACCTGGCTCTTTATACCGTTATTTTCGCTTTTTATAGGAGTGCCCGCATTGTTTAGCATTTTTACACCCGGAGAACCGCTTGTTAGCTTGCAGGGGCTTGGCCTGAAATTGATCATCACCCGTCAGGGTTTAAACGGCGCTTTATTATTCGTTGCCCGGGTCACAACTTCGGTATCGTACGCGGTGCTTTTAAGCCTGTCCACAAGGCACTTCGCGCTGCTTAAGGTCTTACGTATCTTTAGAATACCGCAGGTTTTTGTTATGACCATAGGCATATGTTACCGGTATATTTATCTTTTTATCGAAATAATCGAAAATACCTACCTGGCCATCAAGAGCCGCGTAGGGACAAGGTTACATTACAGGAAAGGCCAGAGTATCGTGGCTTGGAATATCGCCGGGCTTTGGTCGCGGTCATACGAATTGAATGAGGAAGTATATAAGGCTATGCTTTCAAGGGGTTACAGGGGAGAACCGGCGGTATTGAATGATTTTAAGGCGGGATTAAAGGATTGGCTGTGGCTGTTTGCCGCCGCCGCCGTATTTACATTCGTGTGTTTCATAAATATCCGGCTAAAAAATTAGAAGGACTGAGATGGCAAATGAAATCTTTGAGTTAAACGGCGTCTGTTTCTCGTACCTGGGCAAGTATCCGGCTTTATGCGGAATAGACTTAAACATTAAGCAAGGCCAGATGGTCACGGTTATCGGAGCGAACGGTTCCGGAAAATCCACTCTTTTGCAAATGCTGGATGGTTTGATCTTTCCGGATAAAGGCAGTCTCAAAATCATGGGAAAGGAATTAAGTAACGGCGTATTTAATGATGAAGAATATTCCAGGGCTTTTAGAAGAAAAATAGGGCTGATTTTTCAAAATCCGGATGTTCAGTTGTTCTGTCCCACTGTCAAGGAAGATATCGTTTTCGGCCCTCTCCAGCTTGGATTTGATAAGGCCGGGATAGAAAAGCGCCTTGAGGAGTTTGTAAGCCTTCTGGGCATCGGGGGGCTCCTGGAAAGGTCTCCGCACCAGCTGAGCATCGGAGAAAAAAGGAAAGTGGCAATAGCCTCTACTTTAATAATCGAGCCGGACGTCCTTATCCTGGACGAACCCACTGCCGGATTGGACCCTTTGACGACGCGTAACATAATCGATCTGCTCATTAAAGCTCACAGCGCGGGCAAGACCGTCATCACTTCGACACACGACCTGCATATCGTGGAGGAGATCTCGGATACAGTTTACGTATTCAGCCAGGAAAAAAAGATAATCAGGTCAGGAAGGCCCTTGGATATACTGGCCGATTACAAGCTCCTCCAGGAAAATAATCTTATACATATACATAGCCATAGCCACGAAGGCAAAGTCCACATACATCCCCATTTGCACACAGACCACCACCATTAATCATTCCCCTCGCCGTTAATTCTGCGGTAAAAAGCGGAAAAAAGTCAGAAAAAAGTGGGATCCCCCAATTTACTTGATGGCCGCTTATAATAAAATAAAAATAATTCCAATAAAAAAAGGAAAGTGATGAAAGGCCTGTTTTTCTCTTTTTTGATCGTGTCGATGGCATTTTCAATCGCGCGCGCGGAGAAACCAAAGTCAAGGTTGGTTGATTTTTATTACGAAACAGAGGTAAAAGATATTCCGCCCGGTTCTTCCGAATTAAAGGTATGGATCCCGCGGGCGCCGGCTACCCCTTATCAGGATATAGAATTCCTTACGGTTTATCCTAACGGCGCAGCGCTTATAAACAGCGACAAGACCTATCATAATAAGATAATCTATTTTTCGTTTAAATCGCCTAAAGAGCCGATAAAAATAATCGTGCATTACAAGATCAGGCGTTACGAATACTCGAATACGCGCAATACCACGGTCATTAAGCCGGCTAAAATCCCGTCTCTGCGGAAATACCTGGTTTCCAATAGGTTAATGGTGGTTTCCCCGGAGATCAAAGAAATGGCCGATGGTTTGGTTAAAAACAGGATTACCGCGATAGAAAAGGCCAGGGCTATTTATGATTTTGTTTTTGATAATATGGCCTATGATAAAAATGCCCCGGGCTGGGGTATGGGAGACACTAAACGCGCCTGTTTTGTCAAGGCGGGAAATTGCACGGATTTTCATTCTCTGTTTGTTTCTTTAGCCAGGGCAAGCGGGGTACCTTCAAAATTTGTCATCGGGGTTTATATCCCGCAAGAAAAAGATGGAGTGATCGAAGGCTACCACTGCTGGGCGGAATTTTACGACGATAGTTTTGGCTGGGTGCCGGTGGATGTTTCAGAGGCTTCCAAACACAGGTTAATGAAGGAATATTACTTCGGAAGCATTAATGAAAACAGGATAGAATTAAGCGAAGGCAGGGATATCGTGTTAGAGCCATTGCCCAGGGGGGAGGCGCTTAATTATTTTGTGTACCCTTACGCCGAACTTGACGGGAAACAATTTAAGAATATAACCGTATCGTTTAAGTACAAGGATATAGCTTACTAAAAGGAGGCGGAAGATGGAAAACATCGTGGTTGTTATAATGGCCCTTACTTTGTGTTTCGGCGTAGCGTTCGCTTTTGAACATGGGGGCACGGAACTCAAAGAACACGGCGGGACCGCGGTAAAAACCCCTACGGCGACTGATATCCATTCCGCGATGAGAAATTATATTGATCAGAAGTCCGCCGCTACAGGTACCTTTGATATCGATGATCCGGTCACGGGAAAACCCCGGAATTTAAAGCTGGAAAGGATCCATGAACGTGTCGGTAAGACAGGAGGCAATTATTATTCCTGCGCTGATTTTAAAGATACGGCTTCGGGTGATATTTTGGACCTGGACCTGGACGTAAAAGACTCCGGCGCGGGTTTAAAGGTGGTGGATGTCAGGATACATAAAGTAAACGGCAAAGAACGTTATACTTACGATAAGAATGATAATCGAATTCCTGTAGAGCAAATGAAATAAGAAAAAAGCCAAAGTTAATTTTTCAAGCCCTGATTTAATTTAATCAGGGCTTTATTTTTGAAACCTTCTTTGCGCGCCGGCATCTCAATTAAAGGTTGAGAGGAGGCAAAGAAAATGATTAAACTTTTAAAAGTAACTATGAGCCTGGTTATGGCATTAGGCATATATTCCCCGGGTTTTGCCGCGCAGGCCAATACCTTGGCGGTAAAAGCCGCGGTTCCCGCGCTTAACGGCATGAATATAACAATCTCCAGGGTGGTGGGGACGGTTTTTACGCCGCTCACAGCCAACGATACTTTGGACTTCGGGACCCTTACGTTGGATCCCGTAAACCATATATTTACAGCTCCGTTCTTTTTTGCCGTTGATGTGGGGGTGCTTAACAATAACGGCACGTGGACATTGCAACATACGCCGTCTTCGGTCTTTAACAGGACTACTGGAAATACAGCGCAGAATCTGGACAATAATATCAACGTTTCGTTTATGCAGCAGGTAGACAGTACAACAGCTAATCCTTTGGCAAAATTAAGTTTTATCAACAGCACGAAGACTATTACCAACACTGATATAGGGACGGGTTTCTTGAGGATCTTTTACGGCATCGGCACAGGTAATCCCGCAAGTCCCGATAATCCGGGTGTTCTGCCTATTCCGCAGAATCAAACGGCGGGGAATTATCAAGGGTCGGTAGTATTGTCGCTTACGCCTTAAGTTTAAGCAAGCGG
>JAQULD010000012.1 GCA_028719045.1 Candidatus Omnitrophota bacterium
AAGCAGCGTAATTTGCCTGCCCGGCGTTCTCTATGACGCCTATAATCGAAGCTATATTTATTATCTTACCAGAGCGCTGCTTTATCATCGGCCGGGACACAGCCTTGGTGCAATTAAACGTGCCTTTCAGGTTCACATTGATGACCGCATCCCACTCTGCCTGGCTCATACGCAATAAAAGATTGTCTTTCGTAATCCCGGCATTGTTTACTAATATATCAACCTTAGAGAATTTGTCAAGGATTTTGTTAATCGCTTCTTCAACTTTCGCATAATCCGTTACGTCCATTTGCAGCGCGAAAGATTTCCTCCCTAATGCCTCTATATCAAGGGCTGTCTTTTCCGCTTCCTGGGGGTTTACGTCGGCCACAACTATATCGGCGCCTTCTTTGGCCAAGGTAAGCGCGATCGCGCGCCCTATGCCTCTGGCTCCTCCGGTGATCAATGCCACCTTATCTTTAAGTCGCATTTTTTACCTCCGAAATTATGTCTTCCTTTTTCTCTATATTACTTACTTTCGCTTCCGGATTGATGCGGCGCATAAGGCCCTTTAATACTTTCCCCGGGCCAAACTCCAGGAATTCAAGCACCCCTTGCGATAATATGAATTTCATGGAATCTTCCCAGAGAACATTAGAAGCGACCTGCTTGATCAGGTTCCCTTTGATTTCATCAGGGGATACAGCCGGCCTTGCGCTAACATTGCTTATAAAAACCGTTTTAGGCGCCTTTACATTTATCTTTTCCAATACTTTCGCCAGTTTATCGGAAGCGCCCTTCATAAGGGAAGAATGGAAAGCGCCGCTCACTTCTAATAATATCGCCCTCTTGGCGCCTGTTTTCTCCGCTAAGGCAGCCGCGTTCTCAATTTCCTTAATGCCTCCGGAAATCACTATTTGGCCAGGGCTGTTTAAATTAGCGATTTCAGCCCCGGTCTCCAGGCATATTTTCTTAACCGCTTCCAAATCAAGACCGAGGATAGAAGCCATTTTTCCGGGAAGCCTCAAAGCCTCCTCTTCCATGAATTCTCCGCGCCGCCTGACTAAATATACGGCGTCTTCGAAACTGAGCGCTTCAGAAGCCACAAGGCTTGAATATTCCCCAAGGCTTAATCCCGCAGTATAGCTCTTTACGTTTTGCGTATAACGATTAGATGATTTGAATGCCGCCCATGCCGCGATACTTACGGTAAGGATTGCCGGCTGGCAATTCTGGGTTTTGGTCAGGTCTTCCGCAGGCCCTTCAAAACAAAGTTTTGAAAGAGGAAAACCCAAAGTTCTATCAGCTGTGTCAAAAACAGCTTTACTTTCCGGGAAAGACTCATACAGGTCTTTACCCATGCCTACATATTGACTGCCTTGGCCCGCGAACAGATAAGCTACCATTTAATTATGCATGCTCCCCAGACAAGCCCCGCGCCAAAAGCATCAAGAAGGATGGTATCGCCTTTTTTAATCCTTCCAAGCTTTACAGCTTCGCAAAGAGCGATAACCGTTGAAGCAGACGACATGTTACCATATTTATCTATATTCATATAAACCTTGTCTTCAGGCAATCCTATCCTTTTGGCCACTGCGAGAATGATCCTGGCGTTGGCCTGATGAGGGATAAGGCAATCTATGTCTTCCCCCTTAAGCCCCGCTTTTTCCAGCACATTTTCCGCGGCATCCACCATGGACTTTACCGCGATCTTAAAAAGCTCATTACCGCGCATTTTCAGGTAATGCATACGGCCTTCAACCGTCTTTATGGTAGCGGGATTTCTTGAGCCTCCAGCGGGCATCTGCAGCATATCGGTATATGAGCCGTCGCTGCCAAGATATGTCTCTACTATACCGCCAGACTTTACTTCTTTCAAAACCACAGCCCCCGCCCCGTCCCCGAATAACACGCAGGTGTTCCTATCCTGCCAGTCGGTAACCGAAGACAATACCTCAGCTCCGATAACCAAGGCGTTTTTGTATACGCCGCGGGCGATAAACTGCTGAGCCACCGTAAGCGCGTAAATAAAGCCCGCGCAGGCGGCCGATACGTCAAAAGCCACGGCATTTTTCGCTCCGAGCCCCGCCTGCACAAAACAGGCGGTAGAGGGAAACTGCATATCCGGGGTAATGGTAGCGACTATTATAAGGTCTAAATCATGGGGCTTTACATCTGCGTCCTTTAAGGCCTCTTTCGCGGCTTCAAGCGCCAGATCCGAAGTAGCCTCGTGTTTGGCGACGATGTGCCTTTCCTTTATGCCAGTGCGCGTGGTTATCCACTCATCAGAGGTATCCACCATTTTTTCCAGATCAGCGTTGGTAAGCACTCTCTTCGGTAAATACTGGCCTAATCCTATTATCCCTACTTTTTTCATATTATACCTTCAGCGCCTCTAAGATCTTCTCGTTAAACTGGCGCTCCACTTCTTCCTTCGCGGCCCGGATAGCGTTCTTTATGGCTTTCACATTGGACCTGCCGTGGCCTATAATGACCACGCCGTTTACGCCAAGCAAAGGCGCCCCGCCGTATTCGGAATAATCCACTTCTTTCTTAAACTTAAGAAGATTTTTCTTTAATAAAAACAGCCCTATTTTCCCTCTCAAGCTGCTTACCAGGTGCCTTTTTAAAAATACCATCATGGTATCAGCAAGGCTTTCAGACACCTTCAACGCCACGTTACCCACGAACCCGTCGCAGATAATTATATCGCATTTACCGGAGAACAGGTCCTTGCCTTCCACATTACCGATAAAATTAAGTTTGCTTTTTTCCAAAAGCTCCGCGGTTTCTTTAACGAAACCCGTCCCCTTTGATTCTTCTTCCCCCACATTTAAAAGTCCGGAAGAAGGATTGGTTTTATTCAAAATACAACGGCTGTAAGCGTCAGCCATGATCCCGTATTGCAGCAATTGCGACGGTTTGGGGTCAATATTGGCTCCCACATCAATGATCAATGATATCCCTTTTAGCGTAGGAAGTATTATCGCTATCCCGGGCCGTTCGATGCCGGGCAGCAGGCCGAGGCTTAAAGTAGCGGCGCAGACTGCCGCGCCGGTATTGCCGGCGCTAAAAAAAGCGTCGCCTTTGCCTTCTTTGACCAGATTAAGGCCGACCACTATGGAAGAATCCCTTTTCCTCATGACGCTCGTAGCCGGCGATTCGCTCATTTCAATCACTTCTTTGGCAGGATGGACCGAGATCTTATCGCCTTTATATCCTGACTTCTTAAGCAGGTCCTTTATCCGCTGTTCATCCCCGACAAGGACTACCTCCACCCGATATTCTTTTACCGCGGCTATCGCGCCTTTTATTACAACATCAGGCGCGTAATCCCCGCCCATGGCATCAACAATTATTTTCATATTTTAATTTTGGTTGTTATTGCTGTTATGGCCGTTCAGTACGCCGATACCGTTAACGTTCCTTCTTTTTTTCTTTTGCCTTGATCTCGACGACCTGTTTGCCGTTGTAATAACCGCAGACAGCGCAAACGCGATGCGGCTGCTTTGGTTGTTTACACTGCGGGCATGGAGTGAGATTCGTGGATTTTACTTTCCAGTGATTACGGCGCTTTCTCCCCCGCGCCGCTGAATGTCGTTTTTTTGGTAGAGCCATTGTGAGTACCCCCTTTTATAGTTAGTGTGAAGAACCGCAACCGCAGTTGCCTTCATTCAGGTTTTTCCCGCAATTCGGGCATAAACCCCTGCAATCTGCCTTACAGAGAGGCTTTATCGGAAAATCTATGACTATTTCCTCTCTTATATCCGGATCCAGGTCCAGCGTATGGGTTTTCTTATCAACCTGGTAATCAAGCTTGAAATCTTTTGCGTAATCGTGGTCGTATTCATTAATACACCTGCTGCATACGAGCCTCTCAACCGTATTTACGGTCAGATCAACGGAAACAGTATCGGTGATCTTAAATACCCTGGCCTTTACCTTAACGGGGGAAGGGAATTTAACTATCTCTGTGTCCAGGTCCAAAACCTGAGGCCCTATTGTTTCCTCTAAAATAAACCCCTCGGCAGGTATCTGGTCAATGTTTATTTTCATAACCCTAATTTTCGCTTCAGCGCCTTTTCTACAAACCCGGGAACAAAAGAGGAAAGGTTAGCTTTTAAAGAAGCAGCCTCTTTCAAAAGCTTGGAGGAAAGATAGCTGTAAGACTCCTGAGGCATAAGGAATATTGTCTCGATGTCCGGGGCCAGTTTCATATTGGTCAAGGCCATCTGGAATTCATATTCAAAGTCTGAGATCATCCTCAGGCCGCGGATAAGCACTTTGGAACGGTTTTTCCGGGCGTAATCCACGACCAGGCCGTCAAAATGATCCACCCGGACATTCTTTAATTTTGCGGTTACTTTCCTTAGCATATCCACTCTTGCCTCTACGCTAAAGAGCGGATGTTTATGGGGATTATGCGCTACCGCTACAATCACTTCAGGGAATATCTCCTGCGCCCTTTTAATCAGGTCTATATGGCCGTATGTTACCGGGTCAAAAGTCCCCGGGTAAATAGCCCTCTGCAGCATTTTTTTCATTCTGCTTCCTTTGATACTGTATCCGCTCCGGAGGAAGAATACTTGTAAAATGACAACAAAGTATCTCCGTAAACGGATTTTTTGAATATAAATAAATTACCTGCCTGATCAGGCAGGGTATCTTTCTTAAAATGCTGCACAATCACATAACTATAGCGGGATAATATATCACAAGCCCCCAGGATTTGCAAGGTTTTTTTTGCCAGGTCCTGGTAGTAAGGCGGATCCAGGAAAATAATGTCAAAAATCTTTTTGTCCCTGGAAAACACCGGTAAAGCATCAAAAACATCTTTGTTTATGACAGTTACGTTCGGCTTAGAACCGGGGGTTTGGCCCAGATTGCCCGCGTTTTCCTGTATTAACCTCACCGCTTGCCTGTCTTTTTCCACAAATACCGCTTCTTTTACGCCCGCAGACAGGGCTTCCAGCCCTACCGCCCCTGAACCCGCGAACAACTCCAGGAACGACAGCCCCTCTATATCCCCCAGGATATCAAACAAGGCCTTTCTTACTTTATCCTGCGTTGGCCTGATTGTTTTGGGGGTATTAATAGCTTTACCTTTATATATACCTGAAATTATGCGCATTTTTAGATATTAGCCTACCATTATTAGTTTCTCATAACCGGGGAATCTTTGCAACAGCCTTTCTTTTAAGGAAATATTGTTTTTCGAGGCCAATTCGGGGTCAAGATTCACCAGATTCACCGCTTCTTCCCTGGCATGCTTTAACAATTGCATCTGGGTAAGCAGATTGCCGATCTTAAGCTCGGTCAGTCCGTGCTGCCTGCTGCCGAAAAACTCCCCCGCTCCCCTTATCTTTAAATCTTCTTCCGCTATCCTGAAACCGTCTTTATATTTAACCATTGCCTCTATGCGCGCCTTCGCTTCCTCGGTCTTTGCCTCGGAGACCAAAAGACAGAAGGATGCGCTTGTGCCCCTGCCCACCCTTCCGCGCAGCTGATGCAGCTGGCTTAACCCGAAACGCTCGGCGTTCTGGATAATCATGCATGTGGCATTAGGAATGTCAATGCCCACCTCCAGTACTGTGGTAGAAACTATAATGTCTAATTCTTTATCTTTGAACTTGCGCATCACTTCATCCTGTTCTTGCTGCTTTAGCTTACCGTGGATAAGCCCGAGCCTGAAAGCCTTGAATTCATTCGCCTTAAACTGCTCATACATCCTTTTTGCCCCGGCAATATCAAGGGCGTAAGATTCTTCGATCACCGGGTAAACTATAAAAGCCTGCCTCCCCTGTTTTAGCTCGGACTTGGCTATCTCGTAAGCCTGGCCTTCATTATCCGGGCCAAAATGCATGGTTTTTATTTGCGGCCTGCCCGCGGGAAGTTCATCTATGACGGATACGTCCAAATCCCCGTACAAAGTGATGGCTAGCGTCCTTGGTATGGGGGTAGCGGTCATGATAAGCACATCCGGGTTTAACGCTTTCTTTGGCAGAAGGGCCCTTTGGCCCACGCCAAACTTATGCTGCTCGTCTATTACGACCAACCCCAGGTTTTTAAATTCCACATCCTCTTCAAGCAAGGCGTGCGTGCCTATAACTAAATCGATCTTGCCTTCTTTTATTCCTCTATATACGAGCCCTTTGCCCTCTTTGCGCCCTCCGCCTGTCAATAAGCCAAGGTTCACCTTATTAAACTTCACGCTAAGGGCCTCAAGCTGAGCGCTGATTTTAGCGTAATGCTGCTTAGCGAGTATTTCCGTGGGCGCCATAAAAGCCGCCTGGAATCCCCCCTGGACAGCCATTAAAGCCGCGGCTGTCGCGACAACTGTTTTCCCTGAACCCACATCGCCCTGGATGAGCCTCTGCATGACAAAAGGTTTTGACATATCGCTCTTTATCTCGTTTATAACTTTTTCCTGGCTTGAGGTAA
Organism: Candidatus Omnitrophota bacterium; assembly: GCA_028719045.1. Next base: position 6,421 of record JAQULD010000012.1, read on the forward strand.
GTTTAAAGGGAAGGCTTGCCAGAAAATTACTTATCAATTCGCCTTCCGCTTTATGCGCTATGCCTGTTTTTTCTTTTCTTTTTATTTTTCTTATGACCAGCGGCAGTTGGAACAGGAAAAACTCTTCGAAGGCAAGCCTCCTGTAAGCTTCTTCCTGCAGCTCCCGGGTTTGCGGAAAATGTATGTTGATCAAGCTTCGGGCGAGGTTCAAAAGGCCGTTCCTTGACCGTATATCATAAGGCAGAAAGTCATTTACCTTGGCCGTGTACTCGTCGATTATCTGTTTTACCATGCGGCGGAAATTCCTTTGGGATATACCTTGCGGCAGGGAATAAACAGGAACGATCCTGCCCATGTTGAGCGATTCCTCTTCTTCAGATACGATCTCGAATTCAGGAGCGCTCATCTGCAGCCTGCCGGCGTAACGCTCGACCTTGCCGTATAAAATAAGCGTCTGCCCGGGCTGGAAATAATTCCTCAGGTACGGCTGATTGAACCAGACACATTTAAGGACCCCGCTTTCATCCGTTACAGCGGCCTCGGTAATGCTAAATCCTTTTCTCCTGAACGATCCCCGCCCTCCCCTGGCCAGGACCTGGACTTTTATGGTGCCGGCTTCCCCTTCTTTTAATTCCGATATACGGAGAAAATTAGTGCGGTCTTCATAGCGGCGCGGAAAATAATAAAAAAGGTCCTCTATTGAATAAATCCCGGATTTATTAAAAGTCTTTTCTCTTTTCGGGCCGACCCCTTTTAAATAACGGACGGGTATCTGGTTCAATTTTTCCATAAACTCTAATCGGTTAAAGCGTATACTGGGGCTCTTCGGATTCAGGACGGGATTTTTCAGGCGAATTTGGCGCCTGCTGAGAAGGCGTGTTTTCATCCCCTTTGCTTTTGCCCTGCTTGACGTCTACCCAGAAATCCTGAGTGGAATAGGTTTTATTTTCTATTGTGATAGTTGCGGGCTCTATTCTGAATTTACCCGCGGCGGGAGCGGCTAAAATATAAGCGTAAACAAGGATAGACTGCATATCTGACTTACCGAAAGCCAGGGTCGATGACTGTGCCTGTGAAACGATAACGAAATTCTCGAATTTAGGGACATTAGGCTCCGGGACCCTCTTCTCCGAAGACGTAACGGTCAATTTATAAGTAAGCGCCTCGCCTGTAACGATACTGGTCTTGTCTATCTCAGCCTTAATCGTGGTTTCGGCAAAAGCCGGATAACCGCAGAGTAAAATAAAAACCGAGGCTATAAGAAGCTTCTTTTTCATAGCTATGTGGCGATAGAGGGTTCCAGTTCCAGTATTTGTAAAAAACAATCCACTATCCGCGGGTCAAACTGCGTGGATTTATTACGCAGGAGCTCTTCCTTTGCCACCTCAAGAGACAGCCTTTTACGGTAAGGCCTGTCTGTAGTCATCGCGTCAAAAGAATCCGCGACAGCCATGATCCTGGAACCCAGCGCGATTTCCTCCCCTTTTTTCCCGTCGGGATATCCGCGCCCGTCGTATCTTTCATGGTGGCTTCTGACCAAATGGGAAACATCTTTTAAAAAAGGCAGGGAACCGACGATCTGTTCCCCCTTTACGGGATGCATCTTGATCTGTTCGAATTCCTCATCGGTAAGCTTACCCGGTTTTAAAAGTATGCCGTCCCGCACGCCGATCTTGCCGATATCGTGCAGTAAAGCTGCGCGCCTTATCTTTTCCAACTCGGATGCGGTATATCCTGTTTTCTTCGCTATCGCCACCGAATATCTGGTCACATTTTCGGAATGGCTCTTTGTATACGGGTCGCGCGCGTCAAGGACAATGGCCAAAGTCGTAATGGTCTTAAGATAATCCTCTTGTATTTGTTCATGCAGCTTAAAATTCTGGAAAGTGACACTGGCCATCCGCGCGACATTGGTCAAAAGTTTAAAATCCCTGTCCGTGAAGGGAAGCGAACTCCTTTTATTAGCCACGTTTAAGACCCCGATCACCTTGCTGTCATAAAAAAGCGGCACGCTGATGAACGAATTCTTAAGATAATCCTCTTTGTTCATCCCTTTATAGTAGGAATTGTTTTGGAGGTCATTTATAAGCAACGCCTCCTTTGTTTCCATGACCTTTCCGGAAATACTGTCGCCTCTTTCAAAAGACAATTCCTGCAGCAGCTCTTTTTTTATCCCCAAGGCGAAAGCCGGCTTCAGGCGGGAAACACTATCGTCAAAAAGGAAGAGCACGCAGGAACTGACATTCAGGAATCCGTTCACCTGTTCCACAAGGATTTGCGCGATCTTGTCCCTGTCCAGCGCAAGCGAGATATTCTCGTTTAATTTAAATAAAAAGGAGTTTTCTTCTTCAAACCAGATCTTATCCGCCAATTCAGAAGTTTGCCTGGGGCTTTCCAACGCGGCGGGATCAATTACGGCCAAAGCAACAGGCTTAGGCGAATCCGGGATTTCTTTCTTCTTTAAATATGGCTTGATGAGCCGGTTAGCCATAAAGCCGGTAAAAAAACCCAAAATCAGTAAAAAGATTATGTTCATCATTAAAATAAATTATATCTGTAATTGGCCCCGGAGTCAATAAATACCGTTTTAAACACTACCGGAGGCTGCCGAATCCTTCTATCACCGCCAGCATTTGTTCTTTTGTTTTGGCAGCACAGGCTTTATAGCGCAAATGCCTCACCTTGCGGAAACTTTTTGTATACCAGCTGAAAAACTTGCGAAAAATTATTACCCCGCGCCTTTCCGTGTAAAAATCAATACACGAATTTAAATGCTCGATCATTGTGTTTGCCACCTCAAGGCGCTTCGGCCTTTCCAAAACAGAGCCGTTTTTAAGGAACTCCCGGCATTCCTTGAAAATCCAGGGATTTCCGAAGCTTCCCCTGGCAATAAGCAGCCCGTCGCAGCCGGTTTCATCGAACATTTTTTTGGCAAGCTGGGCGGAAAGAACATCCCCGCTGGCTATTACGGGGATCTTTAGGGCTTTTTTTACTTCTTCAATGGATTTATAATCCACTATTCCCGCGTATCCCTGTTCCCGCGTCCTCCCGTGTATAAAAAGGGCCGCTATTCCGGCATCCTGGGCATAAAGCGCCACTTCCCTGGCGTTAACCGAATTTTTATCCCAGCCTGAACGGATTTTCACGGTCACGGGCAGGCGTGAATTCTTGACCAGGAGTTTAAGCAATTCCTGGAGTTTTTTGGGATCTTTAAGCAATCCAGCCCCTTCCCCTCTTCTGGTTACTTTTTTTTCAGGGCAGGCAGCGTTGAAATCCAGGATGTCGAAATCGTATTTTTGGACCACCTCCAGGGCTTTATTTACAAAATAAGGGTCATGAGCTAATAATTGCACCCCCAAAGGCCTGTCCCTGGGATCAACCGAAAGCATTTGCAGGGTTTTTCTGCTGGTGCAGCTTACCGAACGCACATTCAGCATTTCCACAAACGCGAGCTCGCAGCCGAATCTGCGGTTAAGCAGACGGAAAGGCAAGTCGCTCACGCCCGCCAGAGGAGCCAGGATAAGATTTGACTTCAAATGAAAGCTGCCGATTTTTAACATATACCTTTTATAAGCGTGGAGCTCAAATTATATTTGCTTTTTCGGAAAAGATATGGCATATTTCTTATAGAGATAACAAGGAGGCGCGGTCGGATAGCGGAAGCTACGAGGCCTATCACCTACTGAAAACCCCGAGGAGTTTCGGGGTTTTTTGGTTTCTATTTCTTCAGCACCTTTTCGGAGATATCTTCCAGCTGTTTTTTGAGCTCAATCATACTGGCTTCCAGTTTCTGGTTGGAATTTATTACGCCCTGGTTAGAATTGACTATAGCCTGGCTTAGCTGATCAAAACCGGCGGAAACCTTGCCTAAATCCGGCAATTTCACGTAAATTAAACCGAGCAGTATCACAACAACAGCGAGTAAAACATTCATTAGCTTCATGGAAGTTCCTTTTTTTCGAGCGCCAAATCCGGTTTATTGATTTGCTAAAGAGATAAGGCTCAACTCTTCGCCGGCCTTCTTTGCCACTACCACTACCTGCAACTTACTGCCCTCTTTTTTAAGGAACTCGGCTATCTTCGCGCTGCTTGCTTTATCGAACTTTATCAGTTTACCATCTGTAAAGATCGAATAACCGCTGGCCTCGCACTGCGGCATAAGCGCGCACTGTTTGGTATGTGTCTTTACGAATTCAGCCAATTGCTCCGGTTTTTGCGCCCCCGCACAGGCGTTATCGACAATAACCCCCTTAAGAGTCATTTCTTTATTTACCTCCTGGGATGGCTGTCCCGCCGGCTGCGCATATGCCAAGGTTACGGCAAAGCAAAGAAAAACCGCCAAAACAATGATCTTCTTCATTTCATTTCCTTTCCCCTGCACATGCAGGATACCAATCCGTACGATAGGATTGTGTTTAGTTATAAAATGAACTTCCGGTCTTTTACCAACGGAAATTCCTTGATCTCTCTTGCGACGCTTTCCGGTATCCCCGGTTTGCCCAATTTGTAATACATATAATTTTTATACCCTTCAACCCCGGGCTGGTCAAAGGCATTGATACCCAGCAATTCCCCTTCAAAGGCGGTGGCCATCTCAAAGAAAAACAACAATCCTCCCCAGTAATAAGGGTTGACTTCAGGCATACTGATCGTGCAGTTCGGCCTTTGTTCCCTTACCAGCGCCCATTCGGTCGCTTCCTGGGCAAGATGGATCAACTCGGAGAATTTTCTACCGGACAGGATGTCCCCCTTTCCGGGCACTCTTATATCGCGGCTGAATTTTCCGACCCTGATAAAAGTCACAGCCTTATTATTTTCCCCTTCTATATTATTCTGCTGGATGGAATGCAGGTCGTTGGTGCCGCGGCTAGACACCGGAGTCCTGCCTACGCATACAATATTGTCTTTGTCCCTGGACCATTCTTCGCTCCCGTCGCTGGTAACGGAGACCTTCCTGGCGAATTTCTTTCCCAGGCTTTCGGCCAGTAACTGCACATACCAGTCTGCGGTGGATTTAAGCGTTTCCGAGAAAGGCATAAGTATCGCGACAGATTTGCCTTTGCTTTTGTAAAGGATGGTATGAAGCAGTCCGTACATATAAGCGGGATTCTTAAATAAGTCCTCTTCTTTACAGCGTTCGCACATGCGGGCTGCGCCATTAAGCACTTCCTGGATGTTGACTCCCACGATCGCTAGATGCAACAACCCCATATTTAATTCCGAAAACCTTCCTCCCACCCCGTTTAAAAGCGGCAGGCTCCTGAAACTGAGATTGTCTCTCTTATTTTCTTCTTCGACTTTCCTGCGCAGGCTTCCTGATCCCGGGTCTGTGATAGCCACTATCTGCCTGCCGTAATTCTTCCCGGACCCTTTTTTAAGCCATTCCTCGGCTATCATAAAGCCCGCTTTTGTCTCTGTTGTTTCGCCTGATTTGGAAATAACGACAACAAAAGTCTTTTTAGGGTTAAGATTTTCAAGCAATGTGCCCAGGGTATCCGGGTCAAGGTTATTACCTTCAAAATAACACCGCGGCCTTTTGCCCCTCACACCTTTAAATTCATTGTAATAGGCGGGGCAAAGCGCGTCTTGGGCCGCTTTAATACCGAGATACGAACCGCCTATCCCCAGGGAAATGACATTTTCGTATTTCCCGGAGATCTCTTTCCCCAGCCCCTGGATCAACTTGATGGTTTTTTTATCCTGGTAAGGCAACATAGTCCATTCAAGCGCAAGTTTCACCCTGGCTTCGGCATCCGCAATGACCTGCGTAAGGTGCCTGTGCGCTTTTTGGGCATCGTGCCTGGCGGACTCTATCTCATTTATTTCCACGCCATTGGCTTTGCCTATGTTGAAATCAAGCATATTATTAAAATCGAACTTTATATCTTCCATAAACAACTCCTTTGTAAGACGGTTGCTCAAAACCAAAACATAATAGGTAATTATAGACCTGAGGCTTTTCCACTTCAAGGATTATTATTGGCTGACAAAAAAACCCGCTATCCTTTAAACTCCAAGGATAGCGGGCAGAACTACGCTATTTTGCCGCTTTATTAATTGCCTTTTGAGGACGTATCTTCCGCTTTTTCTTTATTATCTTTCTTCAAGTCGCGCGCGTCATGCTTTCTGTCTTTCTTGTCGCGTTTCAATTCCCGCACGTCTTTTCTTCTTTCCTTTTTATCTTTACGCAATTCTTTCTTGGCTTCCAAAGCGGCGCTTTTATCCTGAGACTTTACCGCTTCTTTAAGGTCCTTGTGGTCCGTTTTAATATCTTTCGTGTCCGCAACGATTTCTTTTTTATCCTGCTTTATTTCACGGGTATCCTGGCGGATATCCTGTTTTTCAGGGATGCCCTGCGCGTAACCCTTTTGTGCGAGCGCGAATAAAAACGCCGTTACCAAAACCACGAGTGCTGCCGGTAAAACATACCTAGCCGTCTTCATAAATTCCTCCTTTTTTGGCTATCCAAATGATTAGACGCAACAGCCGCTAAAAAGGTTTACTTAAAATTAAAATCAAAATTCCAGGGCAAACCTACAGCCTGCTTCGGTAGAGTTATTTTTAGGCTCCCACCCGAATCCCCAGATAGTGCCTCCGAAAAATATATTCGATTGATTTGACTGCTTGATGCTCCAATACCTGATAAAAGGCTCGATTATAAAATTGAATTTTCCCCCTGTCCGGCGCAGAGAAACTGACCCCCGCAAACCGTAGCCTTTTTTCTGGGTATTCTTCACATCGCTGAAATTCGGGTCAACATCGCTTAAATGGCTTATCTGCCTGCCCCACCAGAAATGGTCATATTCAGCCGAAGCCCCGAGCGCCCAGGAGCCGGTTTGATCAACCGCTTTTTTACCGAGGGGCAACAGGACCTCTATGCCCAGAGGGCTGTAAACATAATTTGACTCCCTGTCGTATCCAGCGTGGCCGGTAGTGGTGATTTTACCGGAAGAATCATTGTTCAAGTACCTGTACCCTATGCCTGTAAACGGGGTCAGCGTCAGGCCCTCGAAAAGGCTGTTATATCCGGCGCAAGAAAAATCGTAACCAAGCAGCCCGCGCCCTTCGAGTAAAAAGGTGTCCTCGTTCTTAGCGGTCCCGGTATTTACGCTTTTATAATCAAGCTGCCCGAAATCGAATCTGCCTTCAGCTTTCAACACGAGTTTATCGCGCCGGGCGTAAGAGCCGGTTATACCGTACAATAAACCGGTATTTTTCATGATATTAGGTTCTTTGTAATTGAAATAAGCCAGCTCCGTGCCGATCTCCCACACATTCTTCCCGGATTTATCGGTTGTTTTTATGGTTTTAGCGTTTGCGGCAGAAATACCGGACACAAAAATAAGCGTTATGAATAAGATAGAAAAAATTTTTTTCATTCCTTTAACCCTTTCATTAGGATTTTGTTTTATCCAAAGCCTTGTTTATTTCGTCAAGCAGCACTTCAGGTTTAAAGGGCTTAATGATAAAAGTCACCGCCCCTGCCTCAATGCCTCTCAAGACATCTTTTTCCTCTCCTTTTGCCGTGACAAAAATAATCGGGATATGGCTGGTCGCGATATCGGCCTTAAGTTCCCGGGCCGTGTCAAAACCGTTCATCTGCGGCATATTCACATCCAAAAGTATCAAATCCGGCCTATTCGCGCATATTTTTTGCAGCGCGTCCTTTCCATCCGGGGAAGAACATACTTCATAGTCGTTTGCCCGGAGCCTGGACTCCAGGAGTTTTGTCATGAAGGGATTGTCTTCTACGACCAGGATCTTCGCTACAGCCATATTCCCCTCTTATTTATTTTTCTCATCGTCCAGCGCCTTCTTTATCTTTTGCTCTACAGTATCAAGCATATCAACTTCATAGGCATTATCCGGAGCCCGCCTGTCGAACCTGATAGCGCTATTGATCTTTTTTAATACGCTGGTAGCCACAAAAGGTTTTAAAATATAATCCAGCGCTCCCCCGTCCCTTACGCTTTTTACCACGTCTTCGGTCTCGGTCTTGCCCGTAAGCATGATCACCGGGATAGATTTCGTGATTTCATCTTCGCGGAGCTTCTTTAAGACCTCATGGCCGTTCATTTCAGGCATGGATATATCAAGAAGGATCAAATCGGGCTTTGCCTCTTTTGCCTTTTGCAGGCCGTCTTTGCCGTTACTGGCGGATATTATTTCGTACCCGTTGGCTTTCAGCCGGGACTCCACAACCTTGACTATGTTCGGTTCATCGTCTATCACCAATATCTTATTTCCTGCCATATCCAGGCTCCTTGTTATATGTTATCAGATTGTTTCGGATTATCTTCCGAGCTGCGCTTAGGAAGCGTAAAAGTGAACTTGGTCCACTCCCCGAACTTACTTTCGATCCAGATCTTGCCATGATGAAGCTCAACCAGCCCTTTGGCGATGGAAAGCCCTAAACCGGTGCCTTTTTCCCCCGGGCCGTCCACGCGACCGAACTGCTGGAACTTGCTGAATACCTTGGGCAAATCATCTTCGGCGATGCCCCTCCCCGTATCGTAAACCGAGCATTCCACGAAATCCTCTTTGTCTATAACAGATATTTCGACGTACCCCTTCTCGGTAAATTTAATGGCGTTGCCCACTAAATTGGTAAAAACCTGTATTATCTTATCTTTATCGGCGTACGCCTCAATAGGCTCTCCGGAAAAACTGCTTTTTATCTCCAGGCCCTTTTCCTTAAAACGGGGGGCAAAAAGGAAAGCCACCCCCTTCACCAGGGAAGTTATATCTACCGCATGCGGTTTTATTTCCACTTTTTTGGCCTCGATCTTGGAAATATCCAGGAGGTCGTTGATGATCCTGGTAAGCCTGTCGATATCCTCCAGGCACATTGCCAGGAATTCTCTCTGATCGGCCGTGGTAGGGCCGAGTATTCCGTCTAAGATCTGCGACACCGATTCGCGAATAGTGGTCAAGGGCGTGCGCAGTTCATGAGAAACCGTTGAAATAAACTCCGTCTTAAGCCTGTCTATCTCTTTTTCTTTGGTGATATCACGCAGGATTATTACCGTGCCCATCCTGCGCCCTTTGCTGTCGTTGGCAGGGGCAGCGTCGATCCTCAATGACATCTTTTGAGGATTTTCTATTTCCGTCTCCCGGCTCACCATACGCTTATCGCCGGATGAAAGCTCACCCAGGACAGGGAAAAGCACGGAGGCAACCTGTCCATTCTGCGCTTTTTCCGAAGCGTCGTCTCTCAAGCCGAGCATCTTCCTGGCAGTGGGGTTAAAAAGTAAGATACGGTCATTCTCATCGGTCATGACCAGGCCTTCGGACATGCCGCCAAAAGCTGTCCTCATATTAATGCTGTCGCGCTCTATGATCCGCGCCTGTTTTACCACCTGCTCCCTGGCCAGGAGGCTGTCTACAGCCAAAGCCGCCTGCCCCGAAAAAATATTGAACATATTGACCTTGTAGGCCAGGAACAGGTCGGGTTTTCTGCTGCCTATCGCGAACACTCCTAAAGTATTTTCCCTGACTACAAGAGGCGCGCAATAGAACGACGCTATCTTCTATCCCGCGTTCTGATTTTGCAAAATGGGCTGGCTTGCGTCAAAAGAGATAGACTCGAATTTTTGTTTCAAGACGCTGGATTTAAGCGGACTGTTCAAAGAATCCAGCACCCGGCGGTTGAATTCATCCACACAGCTTTGTTCAAGAGGCTGATTAAGCCAATGGTAAAAAGAAGCATTCTCGCTATCCGAGATCAATATAGCCGAAATATCATGTTCTATCACTATGGGAACTTTTTCCAGGACCCACTCGATGAACGGGCGGCAGGTGACAAGGGACAAAGCCTTGTTGCCCACTTCTTTGACTATGTCCGTGACTAATATTTTTTCTTCCGGCATATCGGTTTAATTCCCAGGAGAAGCCGCTTCTATCCCTAAAAGTTTCAACATGACTTTAAGCGCGTCAGAGGAAGGTATAAAAAAAAGATAGCCCAGGATATCCCCGGGAGAATCGATAACGCACAAATTTGATTTCAGGCAAATAGTATTGCCGGTTTCCTTTATCGATTTGATGATAGCTTCATTGATTTTACCTCCGGAACAGGATTGAAAATCCGGCGGGCTCATACGCAGGGTTATTTTCATCATATCACCCATTACCCTCAGGTAAGAACCGGTCATGACGCTGGTGACTTCCTTAAAAGCGGACACACCGATCTCAGAGAGGCTGGCGCTGCCGTTTCCGGCGGGCTCATTGCCTAACAGAAGATTAGCCAAAGACGCCGCGTTTTCCGGAGCGAAAGCGGCTAAGATATGCCCGGAAACTTCCCCCGTCACCTCAAGGGACACCACGGTTACCGCGGGCATTGCTTCCGTGATAAGCCGCCCGGACTGCCCTTGGGCCAGGATAATTATTTCCGGAGGCAGCATCTGGACTTTTTTGTTCAGAAACTGGGATAACGCGGTAACGGCGTTACCCGCGCCGATACTGCTTATTTCCTTTAAAGCATCCAGCTGTAACTGGCTAAGGCCTATGGGATTATCCATGATTATTTTTATTATGCTACCCGGCAGGGTATTTGACAAGAAAAATCTGCAAAAACTAAAGTATTCTTAAAAGGTTCAGCCCTGTTTTAGGGTCTATCGCCTTTGCCGCCTTCACGCCTTTTAGCTCAAAAAGAACAGCTTCCACGACCAGAAAAACCTGCGAATTTTCACGGACGCAGCCGGTAAGGACAGCCTTTCGTTTTCCCATGGAGCCATGGATGTGTATTTGCGGGCCGGTCTTATTGGAAAAAACCGTACCTATACCAAGGACCTCCCAGCCGCCTTTAAAACGGACCTTATTCGCTAAAGGAGGGATTACCGGCTTTTTTGGCCCGGTAACTAAATTACCCTGCCTTAAGGCGCCGATAAATACCACCGCGGCGGACTTGATCTTTTCCTTCAGGATAAATCCTTTTAGGGTATCCAAAAACACGTCTTTATCATCAAATTTAAGGACAAATATATTTCCTATACGGCCTTTTGTATATTGCATTTTGCTTCTCCTTTTCTTTTTTATCTTCTATTTTATTATTTTATTGCTAAATTAATTTAAAAGCAACTGGATTTAAAAGGAGCGCAAAAACGATAGACAAATAAGGCAAATTATGATAATGTGCTTTTTGCATTATTTTGAGAAAATGTCCAATTACCCGTAAATAAGGAGAATCTGATGGCGAAAGTAAAAGAAGGCGATATTGTTAAAGTTCATTATACCGGAAAGCTGGCAGACGGGACCATATTCGACGATTCCATCCAAAGGGAACCTTTACAATTCACTGTGGGAGAGCATATGCTTATCGAAGGTTTCGAACAGGCCGTGATAGGAATGGAGCCCGGAGAATGGAAAACAGTTACCATCCCGGCGGATAAGGCCTACGGGCCTCACCTGAAAGAACTGGTGATCGCGGCTAATTTAAGCCAGATGCCTGAAGGATTAAAACCAGTTATCGGAGGGCAATTGCAGATCACGCAGGAAGAAAACAAACCTCCGGTCATAGTCACGGTAACGGACATAACCGCGGACAAGGTTATTTTAGACGCTAACCACCCTTTAGCGGGAAAAGACCTGATTTTCGATATTAACGTGAATGAGATCGTGCCTTCTTAATCGCCTTAGTATCCGGTTTTTCTATTTTTTTCCGACCTTCAGGGTAATAATACCTCCCCCTGACCAAGGCCATAACATGGCGAAGAAAACGCAGTTTAACTGATTGGATAAATAGAGGGTCTGGCCGGCCATGATCCCGCCGAATTCTTTTATCATCGCGCGCTCTTTGGCCGGAAGGTTGTTCACCGCGGCAACGGGGCTGCCGAAAATTTTCTCAAGGGTGGGAGTCAGCTTAGTCAATTCGCTCCTGGTAACGACCGCTTCAAAAAAATCCTCGCCGTCATTACGCAATTCTTCGAATTCAAACTTATTCAATTCCTTCTTTATCTCGTCAAATTCCATCGCAGCCTTTCTTTAGATAACAACCACGACCATTCAATCATCACTTTAGAAACTGTTCGTAAGAACCGCTTAAAGACTTTATTGTCTCCAATGATTGCAAGAACATTTTCATGAGCAATACGCTTGCCGCGGCCACCACTACCGTAATGATCACCTTTGTAACCTTGCCGTATTTAGGGTTTATCCAAACCAAAGGCAATGCCAGGGGCCCAACTAACAAAAACGCCGTCACCACGGCTGACTTCTTATAATACCATTTTTCTTTCCCGCTATTGTTTGGTTCTTCCGTCATTTTTTAATTATCTTAAAAGGGCTGTAACTTTTTTCGCTCTTATCTCCGCCCAGGAAAACCTGCATCAGCGTCCAGGTATAAACCTGGTTTACCTCAAACATGGAAGAAGCTAGCTTTACCGTATTTTCCCCGGTATTCAGCTGCTTTTTAAAAATCAGGTTCTTTTCAATGGTATTATAGCCTTTGTACAGCCTGAAATCAAAGTAACGTGTTTGCACCAAATTGCGCGCTATCCATTTAAACTCAAGGCTGTCTTTTCCCGACAAAGTGATTTTATCGGTAACAGGATATAAAAGATCCGGGCCTGCGGCAAAACTAAGGTTGCCTCTGGTCAAATCATCCAGCGACATCCGCCCGTATGAAGGGGTAATGGAAGCCATCAGCATGCCGCTTGCCGCCGCGCACAATATTATAAATTTTATTATTAACCTGTCCTTCAGCATCATATTATATACCTTCTTCTCAAAATCCCAAGCAAAATCACGCTTGGGACTTTGAGTAAACTACTTTGACTTCCTACGGACTTACATCTGGTTTTCTATCGATTCAAGCACCAGCTTGTCTCCAGACGCCATTGCTTTGACCGTTACCTTCAGTCCGCTGTCCTCTTTTTTCAGGAACTCCGCTATTTTTTTACTGCTATCCTGGTCAAATTGGTACAATTTCCCTTGATCAGAGAATATCGAATAACCGCTTGCTTCGCACTGAATAGCGCAGCTCTTCGGATGTGTCTTTATAAATTCAGTCAAAGTCGCTTTATTCGAACCGGCGCAGGCATTGTCTATGATCGTGCCCTTGATAACCATTGTTTCGGCGGCAAAAGACAACCCTTGCCCTGCGGCCAACGAAAGAGCCAGCAACAAAACCAACACCAAACCCAGTTTCGTCTTCATCTTAACCTCCTTTGTCTACCCAGTCTACCCAGACAACACCAACCTGCTCTCTTCTTCTATCGTTTTGATGCTTCTGCACTCAGGAGGTTTCTTTTAATTTATTATCTTCCCTTATCCTGGCCTTGCTCTTCATTAAATTGTTTTAACTGCGTTTGAAGATTCAGGATAAGCTCCATTAAATGTTCTTTGGTAAGGATTATTTGGGTGAGCGCTACAGGTTTCTGGCGGGGAGGATGCAGGGATCCAAAAGTGATAAAAAACTCTCTGGGAGAATGGCTTATGACATGCAAATTGGAAAATTTAGGCTCAAACCCTTGGGAAAAATCATAGTTATCGTAAATGTTCCTGATTCCTTCTGACATATTAGCCTCCAGTGTTTACAAATAAGCGTTCAAAACGTATTGCTGAACCATCCTATGGGTGTTGAAAAAAGAGGCATTGATGGCTATAGAATGGCGCATGATATCGATCCATTGCTGCCTGTTGTTATAAAAAGTAGGGATAAGCACATTTTCCAGCTTATCGTATAAAAAGCCCGCTTCTTTTTCATCGCTTCCGCCTATATCATTGACGGAACCGATCGCCCACCCGGTAACCCCCTCTATACAGCCTTCTATCCACCAGCCATCCAATATGCTTAAAGACGGCACACCGTTATGCGCGGCTTTCATGCCGGAAGTACCTGAAGCTTCTTTGGGCCGCCGCGGGGTATTAAGCCACACATCCACTCCCGGTATAAGTAATTTTGCCAGGTCCATATCATAGGCCTCCAAATAGACCATTTTAACGCAGTCTTTCAACTGTTCTTTCAAATAGAATATTTTTTTTATCAATTCTTTACCCGGCCAGTCTTTAGGATGGGCTTTACCGGAAAAAAGAAATTGGATCTTGCCGGCGTTACGGCAGATCGCATTCAACCTCTCCATATTGTTGAATACGAGGTCCGCTCTTTTATAAGCGGTAGCCCTGCGGGCAAAACCTATGGTCAGTGTTTCAGGGTCAAATCCCGCGTTGTATTTTGTATTCACATATTCCATAAGCTGTTTTTTCGCTTTTTCATGAGCGGACCAGACTTGTTCCCGCGGTATGCTCAAGGCGTAACGAAGGCTAAAGGGATCGTTTATCCAGCCAGGGATATACACGTCATAGAGTTCTTTAAAGCTCTGGCAAACCCAGGTGGAAGAATGCACGCCGTTAGTGATGGAATCTATCTGGTAACCAGGGAACATCTCTTTTGAGACCTTGCCGTGTTCTTTAGCGACTCCGTTAACATAACCGCTTAGATTAAGCGCTAAAGAAGTCATATTCAACCGTTCCTGCCCGCCGAGACTCCTTAAAACATCGAAAGGCACATATTCGTCTATAACTTCCCTGACCAGGTCATAGGAAAACTGATCGTGGCCGGCGGGAACAGGCGTATGAGTGGTGAAAACGCACATCTTCTTTACGCCGTCTATATCCCATTCAGGCTCATATTCCAGTTTCTTCAGGCGAAGCAGCTCTAAAGTTAAGAGGCTGGCGTGGCCTTCATTCATGTGGTAGCGCATAATACTGTTGTACCCTAATTGGTCAAGTATCCTCACTCCGCCAATACCGAGTATCACCTCCTGTGATAAACGGTATTTATCGTCTCCGCCGTAAAGGTACTGGGTAAGTTCCCGGTCCTCCGGAGCGTTGCCTTCAATGTCCGTGTCCAGAAAAATTATGGGCACAAAATACC
>JAQULD010000013.1 GCA_028719045.1 Candidatus Omnitrophota bacterium
GAAAAAGTAAATTGACCAAGGGCGAACTTAAAAGGCAAAGAGACGCCCTTAAGCAATATGAACGGTATCTGCCTACTCTGCAGCTTAAAAAACAACCGGTACAGATTGAGATTTCCCGCCAGAACGCGCTGTTAGAGGAAAAACTAAATAACGAGCAGAACAAAAGGAAAGCGGTTGAGTCTTGGGCGGGTTTATTCGCCGACCAAAAGATAAATATCGGAGCGCTGGTTAAGCTTACAAATACCGTCAAGGGTTTAAGGAATATCGCGGGAGTGGAGTTGCCGGTATTTATCCGCGCGGAGTTTACGATATCGGAATACGATCTTTTTTTGACGCCTCCCTGGGTTGATTCTGCGGTGGAGAGCGTGAAAATGCTTGTCTGGCTGCGGGAAGAAACCGCGGTGGTCCGGGAAGGCCTCCGGATACTTAAACAGGAACTGCGTACCACCTCTCAAAGAGTCAATCTTTTTGAAAAAGTAAAGATCCCCGCGGCGGAAGAAGCGATACGCCTGATAAAGATCTATATCGGAGACCAGATGGCAAGCGCGGTCGGCCATAGTAAAATGGCAAAGCGCAAGATCGAAGAGGTTGAGCTGGAAGGGGCGGTTTTATGATCGTGCCGATGAAAAAGATCACGATCCTTACTCAAGGTAAAGACGCTGATCCGGCATTGCGCGGATTGCGGTCTTTGGGGCTCGTGCATGTCGAGAGTCAGCAATTGCCTAAGGCAAAGAGCATCTCGGAGATTCAAGAAGACATCTCGCATATCTCTGAAGCGCTGGATATTTTAAACAAGCATGAACCGGAGGGTAAATCAGGCGCGGAGGCCGCAAAAGAGGGCTGCGATTGGAAACTTACAGCTAAACAAATAATCGATCTGCATAAAAGGCTGGACCAGCTTCGGGAGTATTCTAAAATAATGGACCAGAATATCAGCGAATGGCAGGGGTGGGGAGATTTTGACCCTGACGCGTTAAGGCTGTTGGCTGAAAAGAGTATTCATCTGCGGCTCTACAGAATACCCGAGAAAGAATTAAAAAATATCCCGGAAGGCCTGATACTGGAAAAGTTATCCGGAGAAAAAGGCATGGTCAATTGCGCGATTATATCCCGGAAAAGATTGGAAATTCCTTTCAAGGAACTCTCCTTGCCCAAAATGAGCCTCTCTAAAATGAAACAAAGGGCCGCGGAAGACACGCGTATGATAGATGTCGTTATAAAAGATATACAAAAGTTTATACCCTGCCGCAAGCAATTGTTCCAGTCAAAGCTGGAATTGGAAAAAGAGTTGGAATTCCAGGAAGTTTTATACGGCATGGGCCGGGAAAGAAACCTGGCATATTTGCAGGGATATATCCCTGCTGACGGAGTCGAAACTATCCTGAATACCGCAAATAAGGAAAAATGGGGAGTCTTAACGCAAGAGCCTCAAGAAACGGATGATGTGCCTACTTTGATCCGTAATCCCCGCTGGATAAGCCTCATCAATCCCGTGTTTAAGCTCCTTGAAATAATCCCGGGCTACCGCGAGCTCGATATAAGCTTGTTCTTTCTGATTTTTTTCTCTATTTTCTTCGGCATACTGATTGGGGATGCCGGCTACGGGCTGATATATTTGCTGCTGGCATTTTTTGCCCATAAGAAAATGCGGGGCAAGATAAAGGATAGCACGGTATTTTTCACCTTTTACCTTTTAAGCAGCTGCGCTATTGTATGGGGCCTGTTGACGGGCTCTTTCTTCGGACAGGAATGGTTCGCCAGGACAGGTCTAAAGCCGCTTTTGCCGGCATTGAATGATGCCAAATTCATGCAGGCCTTTTGTTTTTTTCTGGGCGCTTTGCATCTTTCCCTGGCCCATTCATGGAGGGCCCTGCTTAAACTGCCTTCTTTAACGGCACTGGCGGATATCGGATGGATCTGCGTGCTTTGGAGCGCTTTTTTCTTTGCCAAGATGCTGATCCTGGGAGATGCCCTGCCGGGTTTTGCCAAATGGATACTTTTTTCCGGGATGGGCCTTGTGATTTTATTTACGAATCCGCAGAGAAATATTTTCAAAGGTATCGGCGAAGGCCTGGGGACGCTGGCTTTAAGCCTTATGAACAATTTTACGGATGTTGTTTCCTATGTGCGTCTTTTTGCCGTGGGTATGGCCGGCATGGCGATCGCGCAGACCTGTAATAGCATGTCCGCGAGCGTAAACACCGGAGGGTTATTGTTTCTAGCCGCGAGCGTGGCGGTCCTCGTTATCGGCCACGCCTTAAACATAATCCTGGGTCCGATGTCGGTCCTGGTGCACGGTGTCAGGCTCAATGTGCTGGAATTTTCCGGCCATGCCAGTTTAACCTGGAGCGGCCGTGCGTACAAGCCGCTTAAACAATGATCAATCCCTCGTTTAGGCTCACCCCCAAGATCTCCAGCGGTATTTTTGGGGTAATCTTCGGATAATTTACGGACAGTAAAACGAGGGTAAATTAGGAGGATGGCAATGGATGGGAATTTGGCGCTTCAATTTAAAGATCTGGGATTAAGCCTTGTGCTTGCTTTTTCCGCGTGCGGTTCCGGGATAGGGGCGGGGATCGCAGGTATGAGCGCAATAGGAGCGTGGAAGAAAAACTACGCGCAAAACAAGACGGCATCGTTTATGCTGGTGGCATTTGTCGGAGCTCCGCTTACGCAGACCATTTACGGCATGATAGTAATGAACAAGATGTATGAGCTCGCTGCCAAAGGCCAGTATTTGTGGGGTATAGGTGCGTTTTGCGGCCTGGCCATCGGTTTGTCGGCGTATTGGCAGGGAAAATGCGCGGCCTGCGCCTGCGATGCCATGGGAGAAACCGGTAAAGGGTTCGGTAATTACCTGGTGGTTTTGGGTATGACCGAAACCGTCGCGCTTTTCGTAATGGCTTTTACGCTTGGGATCCTGGGAAAGCTCGCGGGTTCATAATAAGAAATATTGCCTACTGCCGGCTTTTGATTTATAATTAATAAACCTTAAAATTGGAAAATCACTGTAAACGGGCGGTTAGTTCAGCTGGTTAGAACGTCTCTCTTACACAGAGAAGGTCAGGGGTCCGAGTCCTCTACCGCCCACCATTTAAAAAAAACACTTAAAACAAACAAAGGAGCGCGATTTTATGGCGGAATGTCCCTTATTGGCCAATTGTATCTTTTTTAACGATAGAATGGCGCAAATGCCGAAAACGGCGGAAATGATGAAATCTAGGTTCTGTAAGAACGATAATTCTCATTGCGCCAGGTTCATAGTTTGCACCACCCTTGGCAAAGACAAGGTTCCGTCTGACCTGTTCCCCGGAGAGATTGAAGTTGCCAGGGTAATTATCGGCAAAAAGTAGGCGTATTTTTACGCACGATAAAAAGTTATTGTAAATAAAGGGTTTTTAAGCTACAATTTAAAGTCTGAAATTTGGGGTCGTAGTGTAGCCCGGTTTAACACGTCGCCCTGTCACGGCGAAGATCGCGGGTCCAAATCCCGTCGACCCCGTTAACCTTTCCCGACAGCATCTCAAGCACCCATTCCCGGGTGCTTTTTTATTCCTCCCGATTCTTCTTGACAAAACCGGCGGGATTTAATAAAATGTGAATATAAATTCACATAATTAAAAAATCCTTTTATAACATGGCAGCTAAAAAATTGAAAACCGGAATAAGGAAAGCCCAGATCACCGCGGCAGCCCTTGAGGTCATTGCCGAAAACGGGCTTAGCGGCCTTACGATTTCGGCTATCGCAAAAAAAGTGGGCATAGCCAATGGTAATATTTACCGGCATTTCAAGGATAAGAATTCTGTTATCGATGAAATCATATCCGGCATAGGCGCAAGCCTTGAAAGGATAATAAAAGACGCGCGCCTGGCCCATGGATCGCCTCTTTACTGCCTGGAGGATATCTTCCTTAAACATCTGGAGTACCTGGAAAAAAATAAAGCCATCCCTAAAATAGTTTTCTCGGAACAGATGTATTCCGCGCAAACCCATTTTTCCAAAAACTTAAAAAACAATATATCCGGATACCTCTTAAGGATAAAAGAAATACTGCGTAAGGGCGTAGAGGATAAAATATTCGAGCGCAGCCTGGATATCGAATCCGCGGCTGTCGCTTTTGTGGGCCTTATACAGTCAACGGCTTTACAATGGGTTTTGTCCGGATATTCTTTTTCTCCTAAATCAAGAAGCAAAAAAATATGGCAGATATATTCAAAAGGAATACTCTCAAGGTAATAATAATCGCCCTTTCGGTTTTTACCGCTTTTAGCGCCTTCTGCGAAGAACCTAAAACCAAAGAGCCGGATGCTTTGTCCCTTGAGGACGCTGTCAGCCTTGCCTTTAAGAACAACCGCGATATCCTTATACAAGAAAACGAAATTAAAGCCGCGCAGGCCGGTATTCTGGATGCCCGCAGCGCGTTTTTGCCCAAACTGAATGTAAACGCCGGGTATACCCGTAATGGCGCGATCTTAAGTGTGCCTGCCGCCCAAAACACGAAAAAAGACATCGGAGTTTTTACCGGATATAAAAATGACAACATTGTGGGGATGGAAATGACCCAGGAGATATATAACGGAGGGAAAAATACGGCGAACCTGCGGCAGAAAGAGGTCGGCCTCAGGATATCAGAACAAACATTATCCGCAGCTAAACTGCAAGTCGAGTTTGAGACAAAAAGGCTTTTTTACGGCCTGCTATTGGCATACGAGACCGAACGCATCGCCGCTTCCCTGGTCGGGCAGGCAAAATCGCATTATGATGATGTTTTGAAGAAATATGAAGAAGGTACCTCTTCGCGGTTTGACCTGCTGCAGTCCAAGGTCCAGCTTTCAAAACTTTACCCGGAGTTGATAAAAGCGAAAAATGCGGTCAATCTGATCTCCGCGGAATTAAAAAAACTCCTGGGTTTAAAGATCGACGGGCCTGTAGTTCTAAAAGGAAAACTCGAGTACTGCCCTGTAGCGATAAAAGAAGGGGAATTCCTTAAATCCGCTTATCTGAACAAGCCGGAAATGATGCTTGAGTTATTAGGTGTCGATTTAAACTCCTGGAATATCCAGACAGCAAAAGCGGGGGGCAGGCCGCAGGTAACTTCGAGCCTGGGATATAGTTACAGGTCCAATGACCTGGGCGATATGTTCAATGCCAGGCACAATAACTGGAGCGCGGGTTTTTCGGTGAACATCCCGGTCTTTGACGGTTTTTCCACAAAAGCGAAAGTGGATGCCGCAAAAGCCAGGTACGCGCAGGCGGTCTTAAGCCGGGACAATTTAACCGAGCAGATAGCCGTGGATATACGCAAAGCCTGTCTCGATTTAAAGCAGGCGGAAGCGATCATAGATTCGCAGAAAGACAATATAGGCGAAGCGAAAGAAGCGCTAAAGATCGCCGAGGTCAGTTACGATAACGGAGAGGGCACGAATCTGGAGGTGCTGGATGCCGAGGTGTCTTTAAGCCAGGTGGAAAAAAATCTTTCCGAAGGCATATATGATTACCTTATGGCTAAAGCCTATCTTGAGCGTACAACGGGAAAATTATTTTCACGGGAGGCATGGGATGAAAAAAAAGATTAAGTTCGCGGTGTTGTTTTCCGTCGCGGCGTTAGCCTGCGCGGCGTCTTTTCTGTATTTCCAGCATAAGGGCGCCGGACAGAAAAAAGTTATAAAGGTTTCAGGCAATATCGAAGCCACAGAGGTGCGCCTCGCCTTCAGGGTTTCCGGAAAAATAAAAGAGCTGCTTACCGATGAAGGAAAAATGGTCGCAGCCAAAGACACGGTGGCAAGGCTGGAGACCGATGAACTGATAAAGATAAAGGCGGAAGCGGAAGCGGCGTTAAAGGCCGCGGAATTTACCTATCAAAGGGCAAAAGAAGATTATGGCCGCCTGGAAAACCTTTTTCAGGCAGGGGCGATTTCCGCGCAGAAGCGCGACACGGCGAAGACCAGCGCGGAGAGCGCCAAGGCCAATGCCGATGCTCTGCGCGCCTCGCTTGAGTTAGCGGACACGAGGCTTGGGTTCGCTGATTTGACTTCCCCCCTGGAAGGGTTTGTCCTTACGAAAAGCGCCGAGGCCGGGGAAGTCGTTCAGCCGGGAGCTACTGTTTATACCGTCGCCGACCTTAAGAATATCTGGCTTACCGCTTATATCAACGAAACGGATTTAGGAAGGGTAAAGCTTAATCAGGAAGCCGGCGTCGCTGTCGACACCTACCCCGGCAAGTTTTATAAAGGCAGGATTTCTTTCATTTCCCAGGAAGCGGAATTTACCCCCAAACAGATCCAGACTACCGAAGAACGGGTAAAACTCGTTTACAGGATAAAGATCATGCTGGATAACGAAAACCTGGAGCTTAAGCCGGGTATGCCCGCCGACGGATTTATCAAAACAGAATAATATGGTCATTATAAAAAGCGTTGGATTATCCAAACGGTTCGAGGATAGGCCCGCGGTGGATGGCTTGGACCTTGAGGTCGAAGAGGGCGAGATCTTCGGGCTGGTCGGTCCGGACGGCGCGGGAAAAACCACCACGATAAGGCTTTTGACAGGGGTGCTTGAACCCTCGGGTGGCGACGGCTGGATAAAGGGTTTACATATCGTTAAAGATTCCGAGAAGATCAAGGAGGAGATCGCTTATATGCCTCAGCGGTTTGGCCTCTATGAAGATTTGACGGTAATAGAAAACATCGATTTTTACGCCGATATTTACGGGGCTCCGGAAAAAGAAAGAAAAGAGCGCCTGAAAATGCTTTTGGATTTTACGCGGCTTGAGCCTTTTAAAACCAGGCTGGTCAGGCACCTTTCCGGGGGGATGAAACAGAAGCTGGGCCTTGCCTGCGCGCTTATCCATACCCCGAAAGTAATTTTCCTGGATGAACCGACAAACGGGGTCGACCCGGTTTCCAGAAGGGATTTTTGGAACATCCTTTACGGGCTTTTGAAAGAGAAAGTGACCATCTTTTTTTCCACCGCTTACCTCGACGAGGCGGAGCGGTGCAGGCGCATCGGGTTTATGCATAAAGGAAGGCTTTTGCGCTGTGATTCACCGGAAGCGATTAAAAAAGAATATTCCGCGAAAACCCTGGAAGAAGCGTTTATATCCAGCATTAAAAATAACGGGCATAGCCATGAATGATCATAAAGCTGTTGAAGTGGAAAAACTGGAAAAAAAATTCGGGGCGTTTACCGCGGTGAATAAAATAAGCTTTAGCGTGGATAAAGGTGAAATATTCGGTTTTCTGGGCCCGAACGGAGCGGGAAAATCAACCACGATAAAGATGCTTTGCGGCATTTTATATCCTACCTCCGGCTCAGGCCATGTCGGAGGATACGATATCAGGAAAGAGCAAGAGTCAATAAAACAGAATATCGGCTACATGTCCCAGAGGTTTTCCCTCTATGAAGACCTTAGCGTCGAAGAAAACATAAATTTTTACAGCGGTATCTACAGGATACCGGCTGAGAAAAGGAAAGAAAGGAAAGACTGGGTTATCAAAATGGCGGGTCTTGAAGAATTCAAGTCTACCCGGGTGGCTCTTCTTTCGGGGGGATGGAAGCAGCGGCTCGCTTTAGGATGCGCGATAATCCATGAGCCTAAAATATTGTTCCTGGATGAACCTACCTCAGGAGTCGATCCTGTTTCCCGCCAGAATTTCTGGGCGCTTATCAAGGAAATGTCCGGCAGAGGCGTGACCGTATTTGTTACCACTCACTATATGGATGAAGCGCAAAATTGCGGGAGGCTGGCGCTTATCTACAGGGGGGATATTATCGCCATAGGATCGCCAAAGCAGCTTAAAACCGAATTTATGAAAGAGGATGTTTTGGAAATATCCCTTCCCGGGGCCGAAGCGTGGATAGAAAGGATCAAGGGGTTAAGCGGGGTAAGGGAGGTCGCTTTATTCGGCAGGGCCCTGCACGCTTTGGTGGAAAATGCCGCGGAGGCGCAAAATTCAGTAAAGAGGATTTTCGCGCAGGTAAACGTGACGGATTACTCGGTGAATAAAATTCAGCCTTCCCTGGAAGACGTGTTTGTTTCCTTAATCGAATATTACGATAAAAAAATTTCCGATGAACCTTTTAAGGGTTAAAGCGATAGCGAAAAAAGAGTTTATACAGGTGTACCGTGACCTGAGAAGTTTAGGGATGGCGATAGCCATACCAGTGCTCTTGATTATCCTTTTCGGCTACGCGTTGACGCTTGATGTGGACCATGTGCCTTTGGCGGTCTGGGACCAGGACAAGACGCAGATTTCGCGCGACTTTATCCGGGATTTTTCATCTTCCCCCTATTTTAAAGAAGCCGGGCGTTTCAATAGTTATCATGAATTACAGGATTATATCGATCGGAACAAGGCGCTTATGGCCATTGTAGTCCCTAAAGATTTTTCTTCCCGTATCCAATCCGGCCGCAAGGTTCCTGTTCAGCTCCTGGTTGACGGAAGCGATTCCAATACCGCGACTATAGCCATAGGATATGCCAATGGGGTTGTTTCCGGGTATAACAATAAATTTATTAAGGGCGCCCCGGGAAGAATAGCGGCTAATGGCACCGGGGTTATTGAGATGCGGCCGAGGGTGTGGTTCAACCCGGAATTAAAAAGCAGGAATTTTATTATTCCCGGACTGGTCGCGGTGATCATGATGATCATCGCTGCGTTGCTGACTTCCCTTACCGTAGCCAGGGAGTGGGAACGCGGCACCATGGAACAGCTTATTTCTACACCGGTAAAAAGCGTGGAACTTGTTCTCGGGAAATTTATACCGTATTTCTGCATAGGCCTTTTTGATATGCTTATTGCCGTGGTCATGGGGCAATTTTTGTTCCACGTGCCTTTACGGGGCAGTGTTTCCCTGCTTTTTTGTTTGAGCGCGGTTTTTCTTACCGGAGCGTTAAGCCTGGGCATGCTTATTTCGATTGCCACCAAAAGCCAGCTTTTAGCCAGCCAGCTGGCGGTGATCGCCACATTTTTACCGGCATTCCTTTTGTCCGGGTTCATGTATTCCATCTCCAATATGCCTAAGGCTATCCAGTTAGTCTCGCACCTGATCCCGGCCAGATATTTCGTGACGATACTTAAAGGTATTTATTTAAAAGGAGTGGGCTTAAGGATTCTGGCCATGGAGGTATTGTACCTGGCGCTTTTTTCTTTTGTCGCGTTCGCTCTGGCGGTGCGCAAATTCAAAAAGAAAGTAACATAGGCTATGTTCGAACGTCTAAAGTGCATACTGGTCAAAGAATTCCTGCAAATGCTGCGTGATCCGCGCATGAAAATGGTGATATTGGTCGCTCCCGTTGTGCAGGTAATGGTTTTTGGCTACGCCGTGACTACAGATGTAAAGAATATCCCCATAGCGGTCTACGACCTCGATAATTCAAGCGAAAGCCGCGGCCTGGTAAGGGAATTTACTTATTCCAGGTATTTTTCCGCAAAAACGTATATATCCGCAGAAGATGCGCAAAAAAAAGCCCTGGACCGGTCGGAAGTCAATGCGGTAATAAGGATTAACCGAGGGTTCTCGCGCGACATAAATTCCGGCAGGGCCGCGCGGTTCCAGCTTATCGTAGACGGCACGGATTCCAATACCGCGAGCGTGATTTTAAGTTACGCCAAAAATATCATCGAGCCCTATTCTTCCGGAATTGAATTAAGGACGCGCGCCTGGTTCAACGAAAACCTTGAATCCAGGAACTTTTACCTGCCGGGGGTCATCGCTCTTATCGTTACCATTATTACTTTGCTCCTTACCTCAATGGCCATCGTAAGGGAAAAGGAAATAGGGACAATCGAGCAGCTTATGGTAAGCCCGATCAGGCCTTTCGAACTTATTCTTGGCAAGCTCCTGCCGTTCGCGATCATAGGTTTGATCGACGCTTTCCTGGTTACGGCTGTCGGAGTGTTATGGTTTAAAGTGCCTATCCGCGGGGATTTGCTTCTGCTTTTCGGCGCGATCGCCCTTTACCTTTTGACTACGCTCGGGACAGGATTATTTATTTCAACCTTAGCCAATACGCAACAGGAAGCGTTGATGTCCTCGTTCTTTTTTTACTTCCCGGCGGTTTTACTTTCCGGATTCATGTTCCCGATAGCGAATATGCCGCGCCTGATACAAATTATCACATATATCAATCCGATGAGATATTTTCTGGTGATCTTAAGGGGCGTATTTCTTAAAGGGAGCGGCTTTCAGATACTCTGGCCGCAAATGGCCGCTCTTTTAATTATCGGGGTGGCGGTAATTACCATGAGTTCGCTTTCGTTCAAAAAGAAGATCGGCTGATATATTGACCTTCATATTTACGGATAATTATGTTAAAATATAGACCAATCAAATGTTTCCGGAAAGGCGCGATATGTTAAAAATAAAAAGGGTTTACGATAAACCTTCCAAAGACGACGGCTTCAGGATCCTGGTTGATAGGCTGTGGCCGCGGGGAATGAACAAGAACAGGGCCAAGGTCGATCTCTGGCTCAAAGAAGTCGCTCCGAGCTCGGAATTAAGGAAATGGTTTTCACATGACCCGGAAAAAGGCATTGAGTTCATGAAAAGGTATTTTCTGGAGTTGGACGGCAAAAAGGAACAGCTCGCGCAGATCATTGAAAAAGCGAGAACCCGTGACGTGACCCTGCTTTATGGCGCCAAAGACAAAGAAATCAATAACGCCGTGGTGCTTGAGGAATATATTAAATCCAAATTGAGGAAATAGGGGGTAGGCTGAAAATGGAGAAATTATTCGAGTTCTTTTGGCCGTCGGCGGTTTTTTTGGCCACGCTTGCGGCAGGATACGCCCTCAGGAAATTGCTGCTTGGCAGGCTTTATAAGCTGGCCCAGTCTACAAGTTCTCAGCTTGACGACATCGTGATCGAAGCCACAAAAGGGCCTTCCGCGATCTGGTGCCTTATGCTTGCCATTTATTTTGCGTTGGCGGTTTCTAAACTCCATCCCGCTACCTTGGGCCTTGCGGTTAAGATTTTGCAGATCCTGGGTATCCTTTCGGTAACGCTCGTTTTGGCAAATATCGCTTCTAACGCCGTAAAAATATATTCGGGAAAGATCGAAGCCAAGCTTCCGGTTACCAGCCTCACACAGAATTTCGTAAGGATAACCATTTTTTGCGTCGGGATATTGATAATCCTGAATAACCTGGGGATATCCATAACACCGATACTGGCGACATTGGGTGTCGGTGGCCTGGCAATTGCCCTTGCCCTTCAGGATACGCTGGCCAATCTTTTTGCCGGACTATACATAATCGCCGCCAGGCAGATAAAGGTCGGGGATTATATAAAACTTGAGACCGGGCAGGAAGGATACGTAATCGATACGAACTTGAGGATCACCAAGATAAAGATGCTGCCCAACAATGTGATTTTGATCCCCAATGCCAAGCTCACCCAGTCAATAATCACCAATTATAACCTTCCGGACAAAGAGATAGCTGTGGCGGTAAATTTAGGTGTCCATTACAATAGCGACCTGGAAAAAGTGGAAAAGATCACCTGCGAAGTCGCCGAAGAAGTGATAAAATGCACTCCCGGGGCCGTCAAAGGCTTCAAACCTTTCGTCAGGTTTAATTCTTTCGGGGAAAGCGGCGTAAACCTGACCGCGATATTAAGGGCGCAAGAATTTGTCGACCAGTACCTCCTTCAGCACGAATTCATAAAGAAACTTCAGGCGCGGTATAAAAAAGAAGGGATTGTTATCCCTTATCCGGTCCGCGCCATCAATTACGTCCAGGAGAAATCTAATGAGTAAAACTATCGGCGGCCGCCTGCGCCGCTACTTTTTAGCCGGCGTCTTGACCATCCTGCCGCTTTTTATCAGCCTTTATATTTTATACATCGTATTTTCCTTTACAGACGGCATCCTGGGCAGCCTGATCAATGTTTATTTCAAGAGGCACTTTGGCGTATATATCCCCGGCCTCGGATTGATTTTGTTCCTGCTGATTATCTTGTTCACCGGGATTGTAAGCACCCACTTTTTGGGCAAGGGTTTCCACCGGTTCCTGGACAGGGCGATGGGAAGATTCCCCATTCTCGGTTCGATTTATCCCCTGATAAAACAGACTTTCGCATTCCTGTTTTCCGAGAACGAAATGGCATTTAAAAAGGCCGTGCTCGTGGAATACCCCTGCAAAGGCACCTGGTCGATAGGCTTTATCACTAATGAGAGCTTTAAAGAAGCGCGGGAGAAAACAAACCAGGAACTTCTTAATATATTCATACCTCTTGCCCCAAGCCCTGCCACTGGATTTATAGCGCTTATTCCCAGCAAAGACGTGATAATCCTTAATGTAGGTATTAAAGAAGCGATGAAATTGGTTGTTTCCGTAGGCCTTCTTAATCCGGAAAATCTGCCGGTCGAAAACAAAGACAAAGTTTAATTTTAGGAATCTTTAGGAGGTATTTACATGGTCACTGTTGAAGAATTCAGGAAATTAGAGCTAAAAATAGCTCAGATAAAAGAAGTTAACGATCATCCCAACGCGGACAGGCTTTATGTGCTGACTATCGACCTGGGAGACAAAACAAAGCAGATAGTCGCCGGCATAAAGAATTTTTATAAAAAAGAAGACCTCCTGGGGCGGCAGATCGTGGTGGTGGACAATTTGGAACCCGCCCTTTTAAGGGGCGTGGAAAGCCAGGCAATGCTCCTGGCCGCTTCCGACGATAACGGGACAGCCATAATCAGCCCGCAGCGGGAAATGAAATTGGGCAGTATAGTAAAATAATATGTTAAGACTCAGGCAGGTTATTCCCAGGGAGTATTGTTTAGGCTGTTTTGGCTGCTGCAGGTTCAATTGCCTGGAAAGCGCCTGGACCCCCAAGCTGCTAAACGAAGAAAAGGAAAGAATAGTTTTTGCCGCCAAACAAATCCGGGTAGTATCCGGGCCGGGAAAAGATGATTTTATCTGCGAGTTCCTGAGCCTGCGGGACAATAAGTGCCACGTTTATCATTCGCGGCCGTTCGAATGCCAGCTGTATCCATTCCTTATCAACCGCAACGGCAAGAACGTTTTTCTTTCCTTGGATCTAAAATGCCCGTTCGCCAAAGAGAACCTGGAATACAATAACTTCAAAGAATACATCCAGTATTTGACCAGCCTTTTTAAAAGCCAAAGCGGAAAAGATCTCCTGAAAAGCAATCCTCAACTGATACAGGCCTACGATGATACCCTGGACCTGGTTATTTTAGAAATATAATCCATGAATCTAAGACAGATAAGCCTTAATGACAAAAGGAAATTCCGCGAATTTTTAGGCCTTAAGGAACACCGGCTTTCGGTTTATTCTTTTGAGAATATTTATATCTGGAAAGGACTTTTTGAGGTCTCCTGGGCGGTGATCCGGGAGAGCCTGTGCGTTTTTTTCAGGGATAAGCTCGGTTGTTTTGTATATCTTGAGCCGTTATCCGGGAATGGCGGCCCGCAAGCGGCGGGAGAGGCCTTTAAAATCATGGATAAGTTCAACCGCAATAAAGACATATCGCGCCTGGAAAATATCGAGGAGGACAGCGTCGGCCGGTATCTTGATTCAGGATACGCCTGCGTTCCCAAATTCGAAGAATACGTATGCGACAGGAAAGAGCTGGCTGGCCTGCAAGGCAACCCTTTTAAATCCAAAAGGGCGGCTTTCAATTATTTTATTAAGCATTATAAATTCGAATATCTTCCTTTTTCCGCGGCCCATAAAGATGGTTGTTTGCGTTTGTATGCCGAGTGGGCCGGAAGCAGGACCGTGCTCGCGCAGGATCCGGTGTATAAAGGGATGCAGGAAGACAGCCTTAAAAGCCTTGAAATCCTGTTAAGCGATTTCAATAAACTGGATGTCGCCGGAAGGCTGGTCAAGATAGACGGTAAAATAAAGGCGTTTACTTTCGGGTTCGCGCTTGGCCGCGACACGTTCTGCGTATTATACGAGATCACCGATCTTTCGATCAAGGGCTTAAGCCAGTTCATTTTTCGCAATTTTTGCGAAGAGCTTAAAGATTACAGATACATAAACATCATGGATGACTCGGGATTGGAAAATTTAAAAAAAGTGAAGTTGTCTTATCATCCGGTGAAACTGGTGCCGAGCTATATCGTCAAGAGGAGGCAAAAATGAAAAAAATAAAATCCCGGCCATATTATGCAGGTTTGATCCTGATAATGGGCGTTTTCTTTTGCTCTTTACCCGCTTACGCGGAAAACAGCTTTTGGGGAAGATCCATCGCCAGCCACCGCCGCGGCCCCGGGGATTATAATTTTGTTTTAGCCTATGATGGATTGGCCAGGATCTATAAAGTCCATGTCCCTGCGGGCTATGACAGGAATAATCCCCTGCCGGTAGTGATCGCTCTGCATGGCGGCGGGGGAAATGCCGCCGGCAGCATCGGGTTTTTTAAATTGAACGAAAAGGCGGATAAAGAGAATTTTATCGTGGTATATCCTGAAGGAACGGGCAAAAGAGTGATGGGGAAAGTGTTCGGAAGCTGGAATGCCGGGGGATGCTGCCCGCCGGCTTGCGTAAATAAAGTGGATGACGTCGGATTTATTTCAAAAGTAATTGATACGCTGGAGAAAGATTTTAAAGTTGATGCAAAAAGGATCCATGCCGTAGGGTTTTCTAACGGCGCCCTTATGTGTTACAGGCTGGCCTGCGAGCTTTCTGACAAAATAGCCTCTATTGCCGTAGGCGGAGGCCAGGACTCTTTAAACGGCTGCCAGCCCAAAAGCTCGGTAGCTATCTTGCATTTCCACGGCACAAAAGATAAATGCGCTCCTTACGATGGAGGGACATGCGGCGGATGCTTCGCGGATTATCTTAACAACCTGGGGATCCCGGCAGATCGTTCCGCCTCGCTATGGCAGTGCAGGCCGGTACCGGAATATATTAATGAATGGAGAGTTATGGACGGCTGCTCTGCATCAGCAAAAGTCGTTTATCAGAAAGGCAGCGCAACCTGTATTTCTTACAGCCAGTGTAAAGACAATACCGAGGTAGTATTATGCACTTTGGAAGGCAGCGGCCATACCTGGCCCGGAGGAAATTACGGCAATAAAATATGCGATAGCCGCCCGGATAGCCCCGCTTGCCGGGAATGGAAGAAAGAGATCGGAGAAATAAACAGGGATTTGTCTGCGAACGACATGCTGTGGGAATTTTTTAAAAACCATCCTAAGAAAGAGTAAATTAAACCAATGAATGAAAATCTTGAAGAAATAGAGTTCACTATTTTTGATACCGAAACTACGGGATTAGATCCCCGCTCGGGAGACAGGATCGTAGAGATAGCGGCGATCAGGATAAAGGGTGAGGAAAAAATAGCCGAATTCCAAAGTTTGGTGAATCCTCAAAAGGCCATTTCCGAAGGGGCTTTCCGGGTAAACGGCATTACCCAGGAAGATCTTAACGGCGCGCCCAAACCGGAAGAGGTATTCCCGCGGTTTATGGAATTTATTACGGGGAGCTGTTTGTGTTCGTATAACGCGCCTTTTGATTTAGAGTTCCTTGAAAATGAATTAAAGCTTCTGGGTAAAGATTTGTCCGGTGATATCGCCGTACTTGATGTGCTTACGATGGCGAGAAAACTCTTGCCCGGACTTGAGCGTTACGCCCTTTCATTTGTGTCAAAAAAGCTGGGCATAGAAACATTGCAGAAACACCGGGCATTTTCCGACGTCGAGATCACCCGGGAGGTGTTTAAAAAGCTGGGCGTCCGGTTGCATAATAAAGGCGTAACTAATTTTAACGGTTTCCTGACGCTTTTCGGGGTAGGCCCGCATTTCCTGGATAATGTGATCAATCAAAAGATTACCCGGATCCAGGAAGCGATTGATTTAGGGGCAAAGCTTAAAATAAAATATTTTTCCACTTCCGGAGCAGACGTATCGGAACGCGAAGTTATACCGAAAGAGATAAGGAAAGACAGGTCCCGCAGTTATTTGGTCGGTTACTGTTGTTTGAAAGAAGAAGAGCGCACTTTTAGGATAGATGGCATACTACATCTTGAAATCGTATAAATTGAAGTGTAAGCCCCATGAGCTTCTGCGCATCTTTAGCGAACGCAGCCGTTGTTTCTTTCTGGATAGCAGCCTTAATGCAAACGCCTTAGGCAGGTATTCATTCCTGGGCTTTGAGCCTTTTTACGTTCTTAGCGCCAGCGGCAAAGAGCCATTTCAAGAATTAAGGGAAACTCTCGCTGCATACAAACTTTCCCTTGCCAAATGCGATATCCCTTTTCTCGGAGGAGCGGTCGGCTACCTGGCGTATGATCTAGGGCTGGTCCTGGAGAAAAAAACAGGTGGCTTATCGAAACAAGGCTTAAACATACCGGATTATTTGTTCGGGTTTTACAATACGGTTGTCATTATAGATAACCTGAAAAGTATCCTCCATATATTTGCCTCGGGGTTCCCGGAGAAAAGGTCCCAGGCGGCTAAAGCGCTGTGCGAGGAAAACTTTAAAAAGACACGCGCTTTATTAACGGAATGCGGGAGTAACCGAAGCGCTGTGGTAAAGAGGCGCGGAAACACCCTCTCTCCGGAAATAAAATCAAATTTCAAAAAAGGGGAATACCTCGCGGCAGTCCTGAAAGCCAAAGAATATATAAAAAAGGGGGATATCTACCAGGTAAACCTTTCTCAGAGGCTGGAAACAAAGACCGATTTGAGCGCGGTCCAGATTTATGAGCGCTTGAGGCATATGAGCCCCGCGGATTTTGGCTGTTATTTTGACGGCCGGGAGTTCCAGATACTAAGTTCTTCCCCGGAAAGGTTTTTAAAAGTCGAAGGTGATTTGGTTACCACCCGCCCGATGAAAGGGACCAGGCCGCGCTGCGCGGACAAAAAAGAAGACCGTAAGCTTAAAAACGCCCTTTTGGAAAGTTCCAAAGACAAAGCTGAATTGATGATGATCGTGGACCTCTTAAGGAATGATTTAGGCCGGGTTTGCGATTATGGCTCTATCAAGGTCGAGACTTTGAGGCAGTTGGAAACTTACAAAACAGTCTTCCAGACCACCGCTACCGTTACGGGCCGCCTGCACAAGACCAAGGACAGTATTGACCTGCTGCGCGCCTGTTTTCCCGGGGGGTCCATTACCGGCTGCCCCAAGATACGTTCAATGGAGATAATCGATGAACTTGAGCCGGTAAGGCGTTCGGTATACACAGGTGCCCTGGGTTACGTAAGTTTCTCCGGAAATATGGATTTCAATATACTCATCCGCACCATTTTAAAAAAAGAAGACGCGCTTTATTTTGGAGCGGGCGGCGGAATAGTGGCTGATTCCGTTCCGGAAGAAGAATATAAAGAGACGCTGGTCAAGGCCCAGGCAATGATACAGGCGTTAAAATGAAAAAGGGAAAATGAAAGAAACGGCTTTTTTCGACGGTCAATACCTGCCTTTAGGCAAAGTAAAAATACCTGTTTTGGCGCCGGGATTTTTATACGGCTGGGGTTTATTTGAGACCATGCGTTGTTTTAACGGGAGGATAGCCTGCCTCAGGCAGCACTTGCTGAGGATCAGGCACGACGCCCCGAAGTTAAAAATGAAGCTGCCGTATTCCCCCGGAAAACTTGAAGAGATCATTATCCGGTTAGCCGGAATAAACGGCTTCAGGGATGCATATATCAGGCTAAACCTTTACAAGTCCATAAAAGGGGCCTCTACTATTATAATCGTAAAAAATTATACGCCATGGCCCGTTCGAAAATACAGGCAGGGGTTCAGGGCTTGTATCTCGGAATACAGGCAGGACGAAAGGTCTTTTCTTGCGCGGCTTAAATCCGCTAACCGCGTTCTATATCAACTGGCCTTGGGGAATGCGGGGAAAAAAAATTACGATGAAGCGGTGATCCTGAATAGCCGCGGTTTTATCGCGGAATGCTCGCGTTCGAACATCTTCCTGGTTAAAAATAAGAAAATTTTGACCCCTTCTTTAGCCTCCGGCTGCCTTAACGGGATCACGCGCAATGCAGTTCTTAGCCTGGCCGCAAAGATCGGTTTAAAGACAAAACAAAACCTGTTATCACCCAGCCACTTGCGAGAAGCGGATGAGGCGTTTCTGACTAATTCTTTAATTGGGATAATGCCTTTGGTGTCGATTGAAAATAAAAGGATAGGCGCGGGTAAGCCGGGCAGCCTTACCGTTTTGTTGATGCGGGAATACGACCGTTTGCTTAAAGGCGAAGGAGCCGGCGAATAAAAGCGCTATGCATTTAAATGAAATAGATATAAAATGTATTGTTTATAATAAGCGGTGAAAGGAGAAATAGCCACAGATGAATAATTATAAATTAAAAATCATAAAACAAGCGGCTTTTTACGCTTTGACATCCTGCGTTATGTTATCCGGATGCGGGCAGAGGACCGACCTGGATAAGGCCCGGGATTATTTCCGGCAGTCTCAGGAGTACTATCAGCGCGCGGTCAGCCAGTACAAAAATTTGGCCAGGGAAGGCAAGGGTTTGGAAACTGTGAGTTTTGAACTCGGCCGGCTTTATTACAACCACGGGGAATTTAAACTGGCGGCTGAAGAATTCAGCAAGATCGCCTCGCCTGAGGCAAAGAAGTACCTGGCGATCTCTTATTATAAATTGGGCGATTTTACCGACGCCTTAACGGCTTTTAACAGCCGGGAACTGGCGGATGGCGAATACCTCTATTATTTCGGGCTTACCTGTGAAAGGCTGAACCTCTATGACAAGGCCCTGGAGGTGTACGCCAAGATCAAGGATAAAGAATACGAGGGTTTGGCCGCAGAGCGCAGCAACATAATTGAAAAGCAGGTGTCCGCGTTAAACATAAAAGACGTAAGCCCCCAGGTATCCGGCATTATTGCAAATGCCCCGGAAGCAGAGCAGTACCCCCAGGCGGGAGCTCTGATCCTGTCTTGCGATGAAAACATAAAGATCACCCCGGAGAATACGCAGGTATCAGACCTGCATTACGTGGTCAAGATATTGAATGAACGGGGTAAAGAAAGTTTTTCCGAAACGCATATCGATTACGACTCTACATACGAAAAGATCGATTTGGAATACGCCCGCACCATAAAACCGGACGGCTCGGTAGTGGAAGTCGGTTCAAGGCATATCCGCGATGTCTCTAAATACCTGAACTTTCCTCTGTACAGCAACGCCCGCGTATATATAATCTCTTTTCCCGAGATCACTGAGGGCGCCTGCATCGAATACAAGCTGAAGATCTACCGCAGCCAGCTCATAAACAAGAAAGAATTCGTTTTAAATTACGAAGTGCAGTCTCAGGAGCCGGTCATATCGGCTAATTTCGGCATCCAAATGCCCAAAGGGCGGAAATTGTTCATCAAGAAATTAAACGAGCAATACAATAATTTCGGCGCAAAGCTTGATCCCAAGGTCGAGGAATATCCCGACCGCACGGAATATAAATGGCAGTTTAAAGATATCCCGCAAATAATCCCGGAACCAAATATGTCCGCGGAAGTGGAAATCAATCCCACCATACTTCTTTCGACTTTCAACAGCTGGCAGGATATCTATGACTGGTGGTGGGCTTTGGCCAAGGATAAAATAAAGGCAAGCGGTGAGATTAAAGATAAAGTAAAGGAATTGATCAAAGACGCCCAGACCCCGGAACAAAAAACCAGGGCCATTTATAATTTTTGCGCCCAGAAGATAAGGTATGTGGCGGTTGAATACGGCCAGGCCGGCTACGAACCCCATAAGGCGGAAGAAATATACAGGAACAAGTACGGGGACTGTAAAGACCAGGCGATACTTTTGGTGACGATGCTTAAAGAAGCCGGTATTACCGCCTGGCCCGTGCTTATCCCGACAAAAGAGGATTATAACCTGAACGAGGATTTTCCTGCCATGCTTTTTAACCATTGTATCGCGGCGGCGAGCGTTCAGGATAAGACCATATTTCTTGATGCCACGGCCGAGACCTGTTCCTTCGGGGACCTGCCTGCGGATGACGAGGCAAGGCAGGTATTATTATGCCGCCCGGAAGGCTACAAAATTGAAAAAACGCCTCTTTATGGGGCGGAGCACAACCGGGTCAGGCAGCAGCTTAACATGAAAGTAAACGCTGACGAAAGCATAAACGTGGAAAAAAGCATCCTGGTAAGCGGAATGTATGACCAGGCGCAGAGATACTGGTTCCTCTATACCCCTCCTGAGATCATCAGGCAGCAATTGGAAGAAAAGATACAGGATGTTTCTATCGGCGCAAAACTGGACAAGTACACCATCAAGAATCTCGATAATCTTAATGAGCCCGTTGTTTTAAGTTATGTATTCGGCGGGACCGAATATTTTACGGACGCCGGAAAACTGAGGATCATGCCGCAGCTTTCGGGGCTTGATACTTCCCTGGTAGCCAAGAACGCGCGTAAATACCCCATTGACTTCGGGGTGCTGGACCTGAAAGAGACCGCGTTTGAAATAGAACTGCCGCCGGGTTTTAGCGTAAAATACATTCCCGAAGGGATAAACGAAGACAGCCCCTGGCTTAAGTTCAGTTCGGAATATAAATACAATGACAAAAAAATATATTTCCGCCAGACCATCGAAC
>JAQULD010000014.1 GCA_028719045.1 Candidatus Omnitrophota bacterium
AAAAGAATGTGATGTTTATATAATTTTCCGAAAAGATGCCCAGGGAAAAAACGATCGCGAGCGTAACCAGCGGTTTTTTCATTCCACAAACACCGAATCTTTCAATTTTTCATATCTGCGCCCGGTTATGCCTTTTATTTTTTTTAGATCTTCAGCGCCGGTAAATTTGCCGTTCAATTCCCTGTATTCGATTATACGCCGGGCTAATTTTTCTCCGATCCCGGGTATGATCAAGAGCGTTTCACTGTCAGCTTCATTTATGTTGATCTTGCCAAGATCACGGGTAAAAGAGGCGATTACCGCGGCATTGGAGCGGCTTTTCAGGAAAAAATCTATCCCCAGCCCGGACAAGAAGATAAAAATTATGAAAATGATCAC
This sequence comes from Candidatus Omnitrophota bacterium, assembly GCA_028719045.1. Next base: position 379 of record JAQULD010000014.1, read on the forward strand.
CCGTTTTTCTTCGTGAGTTAAGTTGAGCATAGTTACTCCTTTCACGTCATCCCTTCACTTAATAGACGTTTTAGGAAGGGAAATCTAACAGGTTTTTAGCCTGTTGACAAAAAACAATCTGTATGATAAAGTTATAACATTATGAAACGGTTAATATTCGTCCTACTTTTTCTTTTGGCGCTGCCTTTTTCCCAGGCACATGCTTATTGGATCTGGACCCCGAAAACAGGCAAATGGGTCAATCCTAAAACCCAGGCCAAATCTTCCCCCAAAGAACAGTTTGATTTCGCCAAAGGCATGTATGATATAAAAAAATACGATGAGGCCAAGCGCGAGTTCAAAAAAGTTCTTACCGCTTATCCTAAATCTACGGAGGCGTCCGAGGCGCAATATTATCTTGGGCTTATAGAAGAAGCCCTGGGTAATTTATACCAGGCTTACCAGGCTTATCAAAAAGTGATCGACAAATATCCTTTTTCCGAAAGGATAGCCGAGATTATAGAGAAAGAATATAAGATCGCCGAAGCTTTTATGGCGGGCGAAAAACGCAAGGCTTTGGGGGTAACACTTCCGCTTGAGAATCCCGCTATAGAGATTTTCCAGAAAGTCATAGATAATTCCACTTACGGCCCGCTGGCCTCCAAGGCGCAATATAAGCTCGGGCTGGTCCTGAAAGGGCTGGCCAGGTTCGATGAAGCGGAAGACGCGTTTAATAAATTAATCACGAATTATCCCGACAGCGAATGGGTGACTGCCGCTAAATTCCAAATAGCCAGCTGCCGCGCGGCGGTATCCAAGGGGCCGGATTATGACCAGGGTGCCGCTAAAGAGGCGAAGCAGAAATTCGAAGAATTCGTAAAAGAGCATCCGGACGCCGTACTCTCCCAGGACGCTGAAAAGAACATCGCCGGCCTGCAGGAAAAAGAGGCGGAAAGCGATTACGGCATAGGCCGTTTCTATGAAAAGCAGAAGGCGTATGAAGCCGCCAAGATATATTATAATGAAGTGATCAACAACTACGGCAAAAGCGCCTGGGCGGTAAAGGCCTTTGAGAGATTAAGGGTGCTGGAGAAGAATAAAAAATGATCCGTAATATATGCAAAGGGCTTAAGTCCCCAGTTATCCAGGTAATTTTAGTTATGTTCGCGGCCGGAGGCTGCGGCTATACCACGCGCTCCCTGATCGCCGACAAGTATCATACCATTTATATCCGCCCCTTCGTGAATAAGATCGACGTGACCAAAGAAGGGGATGCGGCTAACAGGTATAAAATATACAGGCCGCTGCTGGAAACCGATGTTACAAAGGCGGTCATTAACAGGTATATGATTGACGGCAACCTTAAGACCGCCAAAAACGATGCCGCCGACCTGGCCTTGGAAGGGGAATTGGTCGAATACAGGCGCGAACCTCTGCGTTATACCTCCGCGGACAATGTCGAGGAATACCGCATAAGTATTGTTGTCAATATTACGCTTTGGGATAAAAAAGAAAACAAGAAGCTTTGGCAGGAAAATAATTTTATCGGGGATACGAGCTTTTTTACAACGGGAAGCAACGCCAAATCCGAAAACTCCGCAATAAATGACGCCCTTAATGATTTAGGCCGCAGGATTGTCGAACGTACTGTTGACCAGTGGTGAGGTATGATTTATCTGTTTGCCGGCCAGGACAACCTTTCTAAAGACGCGAAACTCAATAAATTAAAAGAAGAATTTCTCCCCAAGGACCTCGAACAATTCAACCTTGATACCTTATACGGCAAGGAATTAACCTTGAAGATTCTGCAGGAAAAACTATTATGGCTGCCGTTTGAGTCGAAAAACCGGCTCCTGGTGATAAAAAACGCGCAGGATCTAAAACAGGACGCGAAAGATTTTCTCTTGCGTTACTCTAAGGATTGCCCCGCGTCTCTTGCCCTGGTGCTTGATTTCGATAAATACCGGCCGAACAGGGACTTTATAGAGTCGCTTTCCTCAAGCGCGGTCTCCCGCTTCAAAGAGGAACAGTCCCCGGACACCTTCTTATTATGCAGGCAGATAGAATCGAGAAAGGCCGCCGCGAGCCTCAAGATACTCAAAATCCTTCTTAAAAACGGGGAAAAACCCGAGAAAATACTGGGAGGGTTAAGGGCAAGCTGGGAGAGGTACGGAGGAAACAGCCCGGAATTGAAAAAGAAACTCAAGCTTCTTCTGGAATGCGATATTGATATAAAGACGGGCAGGCTAAAACCTTCTTTTGCCCTGGAGAAGTTTATCGTCAATCTCTGTAGCTGGAAAAATCCTTATAGTTGATCTTTAGGAAGCCTTCAGGACTCTTTTAGCTAAACGGGATTTCTTACGGTCGGCTGTCTTAGGATGGATAATTCTTTTTTTCGCTGCCTTATCCAGTAAAGAAAATACCTTACAAAGAATTGTTTTGGCTTCACCGGCATTTTTTTCCGATATTAACGTCTGTAATTGTTTTATGGATTTTTTTAGCTCTTTTTTTACTTTCAGGTTGCGCAGATGTCTTTTTTTATCCACGCGCTGTCTTTTTACACCAGCTTTACGTTTAGGCATATAATTCTCCTTAATGGGTCCCGGCTTCTGCAGGGATGGTTTGACCGATAAATTTATGTAAATATAACATATTTAATACACCATGTCAACTAACAAATCCATAGCTAAATCTGCCGGCATAATCGCGCTGGCCACGTTTATTTCCCGCATATTGGGTTTTTTCCGGGATATCGTAATAGCCCGTCTTTTCGGAGTCTATGTTTACGCCCAGGCGTTTGTGGTCGCTTTTAAGATCCCTAATCTATTGCGGGATTCGCTGGGGGAGGGGGCCGCTAACGCCGCGTTCGTGCCGGTTTTCAGCGAGTATTCGGTGAAACGTGACAAAGAGGAATTCTGGCGGCTCGCTAATGTGGTGTTGAATGTTTTGCTGGTCGTTCTTATGCTTGTTACGATACTGGGCGTTATCTTCGCCCCCTTCATCGTGCGCCTGATAGCCCCGGGATTCGCTTCTTCCCCTGAGAAGTTGGAAACTACCATAAGGCTGACCAGGATCATTTTCCCCTATATTTTGCTTATAAGCCTGGCGGCGTATTCCATGGCGATACTTAACACGCTGAAGCATTTTTCGGTTCCCGCGTTTGCCCCATGCCTTTTGAATATTTCCATAATCATCTTCGCGCTTGCCTGGGGAGAAGGGGTTAAAGGCCTCGCGGCCGGAGTATTGGTCGGCGGCGCCTTGCAGCTGGCTGTGCAGGTCCCCGTGCTTTACAAAAAAGGCTTCAGGCTTAAATTCAACCTTGATTTTAAACATCCGGCAATAAAAACCATTGGCAGGCTTCTGTTGCCGAGAGTATTCAGTTCGAGCGTTTATCAGCTAAATAATTTTGTGGATTCTATTTTCGGTTCGCTGGCATGGATCGTGGGGGAAGGCGGGGTAGCGGTATTGTATTTTTCCTACAGGCTGATCCAGTTCCCTCTGGGGATCTTCAGCAATTCCCTTTCCCAGGCTATCCTTCCGGCGTTGTCCACCCAGGCGCTCCAGAACGGCCACGATGAACTTAAACAGACCCTTTCCTTCGGCCTGCGCGCGACTTTCTTTGTCATGCTGCCCGCTTCAGCCGCTTTCATGGTGCTGGCGCATCCTATCGTAAAGACACTTTTCGGGGGAGGGAAATTCGATTTAAATTCCGCGGGCCTTACCGCCGGGGCGTTATTTTTTTACAGTATCGGTTTATTCGCCTACGGCGGGACTAAAATACTCCAATCTTGTTTCTTCGCCCTTAAAGACACGCGCACCCCGGCAAAAATCTCAGCGCTGGCGCTGGCCTTGAATATTATCCTGAACCTGGCGCTCATGTTCCCGCTTAAAATAGGCGGCATCGCCCTGGCCACTTCCTTGTCCGGAATAATCACCTTTTTTGTCCTCCTTTTTATGCTTGAGAAAAAAATAGGCGATTTCAACAATAAGCAGATCGCGGCTTCTTTTGTCCGCATAATGCTGGCGAGCCTTTGCATGGGGGCTGTTTGTTTTTTTGCCTCCCGTAATTGCGGCCCGCATTGCCAGGGGGCCTTATTGCAGCTGTTGCGTTTAGGGGCGCTTATAATCCTGGGTGTTGTTTCCTACGTTTTATTCTGCTTGATCTTCAAGGTCCCTGAGATACATGAATTACGCCGCTGGATAATCAAAAAAAGAAGCGCGACTCCGGACTTGTTTTAATAAATAAAGCTATTATTATGGATGTGTTAAAAAATAAAATCGCTGAGGCGCCCGATGCTCCCGGCGTATATATGTTTAAAGACGCCTCCGGGCATATCCTTTACATCGGCAAGGCCAAGTCCTTGAAAAAGCGGCTTACCAGTTATCTTGGGAGAGACCTGGCAAGTAAAACAGTCGCCATGGTCTCTTACGCCAAAGACGTGGAATACCGGCTTTGTCCTACCGAAAGCCTCGCGCTCCTGCTTGAGGCGAAGCTTATCCGGGAATTTAAGCCTAAATACAACGTTTCGCTGCGCGATGACAAGAGTTTCCCGATGGTAAAAATAACCAATGAGGAATTTCCGGCTTTATGCCTGACGCGTAAGAAAGAAAATGACGGAGCCAGGTACTTCGGGCCTTACACGAACGCCAGGCTCTTAAGGGAAGCGCTGAAGATCATCCGCAGGCAGTTCCCTTACCGTTCCTGTAAGCAGCTTCCTTCGGAGGAATGCATATATTACAGGATAGGGCTTTCTCCGGCCCCCTGCACCGGAAAAATCGATAAAAAATCATACGCGAAAACTATCCGGAATATCGGCATGATCCTGGAGGGCAAGACTGACGCCCTTATTAAAGCCCTTAACCGCCAGATGGATGAAAGATCAAAGGAACTGAAATTTGAAGAAGCGGCAAAAATAAGGGACCGTATTGTCGCCCTGGGCGCTTTGGGGGAAAGCGGCTCCGGTTTTAGCAGGCAAACTGAGCTGGAAGGCTTAAAAAAGCTTTTGAAATTGGAAAAACTTCCCGAGCGTATCGAGGCTTTTGACATTTCGAATATTTCCGGGAAAGAAGCGACCGGTTCCATGGTCAGTTTTTACAAGGGGACTCCCGATAAGAATAATTACCGCAGGTTCAGGATAAAAACTGTTAAAGGCATAGACGATTATACTATGATCCGGGAAGTCGTGCGCCGGCGCTATTTAAGGCTGATAAATGAGAAGCTGCCTTTCCCGGATTTAGTGCTTATTGACGGAGGAAGGGGGCACCTTCTGGTGGCCGAAGATGAGGTCAGGAAATTAGGGATAAGTTTATCTATGGTAAGCATTGCCAAAGACAGGGAAAATATATATACTATAGGTAGCCGGAACCCGGTGACATTATCGGGCGATACCCCGGCGCTTAATTTAATACGCAGGGTCCGCGATGAAGCGCACCGTTTCGCGGTAAAATATCATCACCTGCTGCATAGGAAAAAAGTAATAGGCAGATAACAGGCAAATTTTAACTGGACTATGACTGATTTTACCAAAAAGGTCTACAAAGCGGTATTAAGCATACCGCTTGGCGAAGTGCGTTCATACAAATGGGTGGCAAAACAGGCGGGAAGCCCGGGAGCATTCCGCGCCGTAGGCCAGATCTTAAAGAATAATCCCTGGCCGGTCATCGTTCCCTGCCACAGGGTAATAAAAAGCGATAATGAATTAGGCGGATACGCGGGCGGGATCAAAAGAAAGAAGAGCCTCCTTGACCTGGAGAAAGAAATAAAGCGATGTCTGGAGAACAAAGAATAAGAGCTTTGCTGTTTTATTTGAGTGTCCTGATTTTTTTCAGCGGCCTCCCGTTTATTTTATCTTTCGCCCTGGGCTATAAATTCGACCGGCGGACGTTTAAATTCACCAGGACCGGGCTTATTGTTTTAAAAACCCAGCCTCAGGGGGCGAACGTCTATCTTGATAATAAACTTTTGAATGACACCACCCCCACGACCATCAATGAACTGCTGCCGGGAAGATACAAGGTGGAATTGCAGTTAACAGGCCATTATCCGTATTTCAGCGAAATAGATGTCCAGGCCGGTAATGTGGCGCGCCTGGAAAAAGTCATTCTTTTCCCTTTAAGGCCGGATATCAAGAAAATCAATAAAGACCTGATCACCGGGTTTTGGGTGGACGAATCAAAGTCGGCGATATATTATATCAACGATGAAGATAAAAGTATTTACAGGTCGGATATGGATGGGGAGCATTCCGAGAAAATATCGTCTTTCATCGGTATCTCCCCCGCGCCTAAAAAATGGAAGCTTTCTCCGGACAGGAAAGAATTATTGTATTTTAATCCCCATCAGATAGGGCTGGTGTCCATTGAGCAGGAAGCGGATTTCCCCGGGGGAAGGGACCCTTCTTTCATCCTGAATTACCCGGAAGGCAATATTACCGATGTATTCTGGCATTCCGACAGTTTCCATCTGATCGTGGTAAGCGGCACAAAAATAGATATACTTGAGGCAAAACCCGATTCGCAGCCGGTGACCCTGGCTTCCCTGAACAAGAGGAACACATCGTCGTTCTATGACCCGCGCAGCGACACGCTTTATTTCCTGGATTCCCAGCGGGCCCCCGACGGTAAATATTATGATAACCTGTATAAAATAGAATTGGCGGCTAAACTCTATCCTTTGCGCGGGTTTATTAAGCTTGCGCCGAGTTTCGAGAAAGCGGGCACAAAACAAAATGAGTGATACTGTGGCGGTAAAAAGAGACCTGGAGATCATTCCGGGATTTTTGTCCTGGTTCATAATCATTTTTCTGATCGCCTTGGCTGTATTCCATCCGGTTGTCTGCGCGATCGTGGTGATCATATTCGATTTTTACTGGATTATCCGCACGGCTTACCTGACCACGCTTTTAATCATGGCTTACAGGAAAATGGCTATCCAGAAAAACATCGATTGGCTGGGTTATTGCAAGGCCCTGGGGCTCAAAAAAGACTGGCAGAAGCTATACCAGCTGGTTATTTTCCCGGTCTATAAAGAAGGGCTGGATATTTTGCGGCCGTCTTTAGAATCATTAAAGCTGTCTCACTATCCTAAAGAAAACTTGATCGTGGTCATGGCGTTCGAAGAGCGCCATAAGCCCGCGCGGGAAAACGCGGCCGCACTGGAAAAGGAATATAAAGGGGTTTTCGGAGATTACCTGACGACTTTTCATCCCGACGGCCTTAGCGGTGAAAAACGCACCAAGGGGGCCAACGCCACCTGGGCGGCTAAACAGGCCAAGGCGCTTTTAATGAAGAAAGGCATCGCTTTGGAGAATGTGGTCCTTTCCTGTTTCGACGCCGATACCTGCGTGGATAAAGAATATTTCGGCTGCCTCGCGTATCACTTTTTGACCTCCGCCAATCCGCACCAGGCGAGTTACCAGCCTATACCTGTGTACAATAACAATATCTGGCACGCTCCTTCTTTCGCCAGGTTAGTCGAGATGAGCGCTTCGTTCTGCCAGATGATCGAGAGCATGCGCCTTGAGAAATTCGTCACTTTTTCCAGCCACAGCATGAGTTTTAAGACGCTGGTTGATATCGATTACTGGCCGGTGGATATGGTCAGCGACGATTCCGTCGTGTATTGGAAGGCTTTCCTGTATTATAACGGGGATTACAGGGTAGTGCCTTTATATACCACCGTTTCGATGGACATCGCTTACAGCACCAACTTCTTTAAGACGATAGTGGTGCAGTATAAGCAGAAAAGGCGCTGGGCCTGGGGGGTGGAGAATTTTCCTTTTGTCGTGTCAAGGTTCATCGGCAACCCCAAAATCCCGCTTTTAAAGAAAATAAGAAGGTCGTTCCATCTCTTGGAAAGCCATGTCACCTGGGCGGTCTGGGCCAATATCATGGTATTGATCGCGCCTCTGGCTAATTTTGTGGGGGGGAGGTTCTTTTCCCAGATGCCGATCAGCTATAATCTGCAGAGCATTACCGGCATGCTGCTGAATTTCAGCCTCGGCACAGGCATTGTCTGGATAACATTAAGCAGGACAATACTTCCTCCTCGCCCGAAAGATGTCAAATGGTCGAAAAACATTTCGATGATCCTGGAATGGGTGATCGTGCCGTTCATCATTATAATCCTGGGTTCTACTCCCGCTTTGGATGCGCAGACCAGGCTTATGCTGGGCAGGTACATGGAATTTTCCCCTACTGAAAAGTCCAGAAAAGTGGTATAATAATAAAATTCCAAGGCTAAAATTTAATATGAAGGAACATTTAACCAGAGGATAAAGCTTATGGGGATAAAAGATTACCTTGAGTTGATGGTTGAAAAAGGCGCTTCCGATATGTTTTACCGTCCGGGTGGAGCCGTGCGTATGCGTATAAACGGCAAAGTGCTTAAGGTGGGGGAGACATCGCTTACCATAGAGGATGTGTATAATACGGTCACCGAGATAACCAATGAAGAGCAAAGGCAGAATTTCAAGAAGAACCTGGACATAGATTTCGCTTTGTTCATCCCGGAGATGGGCAGGCGTTTCCGCGTAAGCGTGTTCATGCAGCGCAACAGCCCCTCTATCGTCATCAGGAATATTTCCCCCGTTATCGAGACGCTGGAGGGCCTTAACCTCCCGGCGCAGGTGATAAAAAGGCTGGCCATGGAAACCCGCGGTTTTGTGCTCCTCACCGGGACTACCGGTTCGGGTAAATCCACCACGATAGCCAGCATGATAGAACACATTAACCTGAATGCCTATAAGCATGTCCTTACTCTTGAAGAGCCTATTGAATTCACCTTTAAAGACAAAAATTCCATCATTAACCAGAGAGAAATAGGCAAGGATGTGGTTTCTTATCCTGTGGCGCTCAGGGCCTTTACCCTGCAAAGCCCCGATGTTATCTATATAGGGAACATACGCGACCTGGAGACAATGTCTGCCGGTCTTACCAGCGCCGAAACGGGCGTACTGGTGTTAAGCACCCTGCATACGGTAAACGCCCCCCAGACAGTGGAGAGGATGATCAACTTTTTCCCTCCGCATCAGCATATGCAGATACGCACGCAATTATCCGTTCTTTTAAAAGGCGTAATTTCTTTGAGGCTCGTCCCGAACAAAGAGGGCACCGCCCGTATCCCCGCCTATGAAGTTATGCTGCTTACCCCTACCATAAGCAGGCTCATCCGGGAAGGAAAAGTCTGGGAGATGCGCCAATATATAGAAGAGGGGGAGATATTCGGCATGCAGACATTTGACCAATCCCTGGTCAAATTAATCAGGGAAGGCAAGATCACCGAAGAAGACGCGCTGAATTTCGCGGACAATAAAGACGAATTTGTCCTCTCTTTAAGGGGTTTTAAGAAATAAAATTATCGGTTAAAAGACAAAAGAAAGGCCTGATCACATGTTAGAGGATATTAAATCGAGATTGCAGTCCATAGATAGCCGCCTGGACCAACTAAGAGGTTATCTTTGACGTAGATAACAGGAAAAAACTTATCGAAGATTTGTCCCGCCAGATGTCCGCGGCCGGTTTTTGGGAGGATACGGACAGCTCCTCTAAAATAGTAAAACAATTGAAAAGCTTGAAAGTGGTCGTGGAACCCTGGGACCAGGCTTTTAAGAAGTACCAGGAATTTAAGGAAATTTCCGATATTTTAAAAGAAGAAGACCGGGAATTGATCGCTGATTTGGACAAGAATACGTCCGTTCTTTTACAAGAAATGGAGCGGCTGGAGTTTGCCACGCTCCTTGGCCAGGAATTCGATAAAAATAACGCGATTCTGAGCATTAATGCCGGGGCGGGGGGCACTGAGTCCTGCGACTGGGTTTCGATGCTCCTTAGGATGTACAGCCGTTTCGCGGAAAGAAAAGGCTATACCGTAAAGACCATAGATATCCTTTACGGAGAAGAGGCCGGAGTAAAGAACGTTACTATTTTCGTCGAAGGAGACTACGCCTACGGTTATCTTAAGGCGGAGCGCGGCGTGCACAGGCTCGTGCGTATCTCTCCTTTTGACGCCAATAAACGCAGGCACACTTCTTTTGCCTCTGTGGACGTAATACCTGAAATAGAAGATTCGGTAGATATCAAGATAGAAGAAAAAGACCTTCAGATAGATACTTTCCGCGCTTCAGGCCCCGGAGGACAGCATATGCAAAAGACCGACAGCGCCGTAAGGGTCACGCATAAGCCGACCGGGATTATCGTGGCCTGCCAGAACGAGCGTTCGCAGTACCAGAATAAGCAGAACGCCTTGAAGATATTAAAGGCGAAGCTTTATGAGCTGGAACAGGAAAAAAAGGAAAAAGAGCTTTTAAAACAGTACGGGTCTGAAAAAAAGAAGATCGAATGGGGCAGCCAGATCCGTTCTTATGTAATGCATCCTTACAGCCTCGTCAAGGACCATCGCACCGATTTCGAAAAAGGCAATGTCCAGGCGGTGATGGACGGGGAACTGGACGATTTTATAGAAGCCTATTTGAAGCAGCAAAAGACAGAGAGAAAGACAAAATAATAAAGCGTAATATAATAGCGCAATTAAGGAGATGAAATGATATTGGGTTTATTCAAAAATTCGATCTTGTCCGCGAAACAGAATGCGATCAGGCGCAGGTACCCCGGAGTCAGTATCGTTTTGCATGAAGATATGCCTTTGTCTTCGGTAGATAAAACTGTGGAGATGGCAAGGACCGTCGCCCAGGTCAACAGCTTTGAGCCGAAGATCCAGGCGTTGTCTGATGAGCAATTGCGCGCGAAGTCCGAAGAATTCAGGCAGCACCTGCTTAAGCAGCAGGCGGTAATTGAACCGGAGATGAAAGAGCTTAAAGACCTGCTGCATTCATCTACGATCCCGGAAGAAAAAGACAAAGTTAAGGAAAAGATAAAAACTTTGCGCAATAGGATATTTACGGATATACTCGCGGAAAGTTTTGCCGTGGTAAGGGAAGCAAGCCGCCGCACAGTGGGGATGAGGCATTTTGATGTTCAGATATGCGGAGGCATTATATTGCACGAGGGCAGGATCGCGGAAATGGCTACCGGAGAAGGAAAGACCCTGGTCGCGACCCTACCGGCTTATTTAAACGCCCTTACGGGCAATGGCGTCCATATCGTGACCGTTAACGATTATCTCGCCAGGAGAGACCGCGAGTGGATGGGGCCGATTTACGAGTTCCTGGGCTTGACCGTGGGGGTAATACAGCATGATATGTCTGATGAAGAGAGGCAGAAGGCTTACGGCTGCGATATAACGTACGGCACCAACAACGAATTCGGGTTCGATTACCTGCGCGATAACATGAAATATTCGCTGCAGGACCTGGTGCAGCGGCCTTTTTATTTTGCCATAGTGGATGAGGTGGATTCCATACTGGTCGATGAGGCGCGCACCCCGCTTATCATCTCAGGGGCTTCGGAGGAATCAACGGAAAAATATTACGCCGCGAAGAAAATAGCCGACCAATTGAAAGGCAAGCGCGTGACAGAGGACCAGACCCGTGACAGGCAGAGCAATGACGACCTGTACAAAGGGTTTGATTATATCGCAAATGAAAAGAACGAGACCGTTGCCCTTTCCGATGAAGGGGAAACCAAGGCGGCAAAGCTCTGGGGTATCGATAACCTGCATAATATCGAAACCATGGAGTACCGCCACCATACTATCCAGGCGCTGAGGGCGAAAGAATTTTTCCGCAATGATGTCGAATATGTGGTCAAAGACGGCCAGGTAATAATAGTGGACGAATTTACAGGAAGGCTTATGCCGGGAAGGCGCTGGTCTGACGGGCTGCACCAGGCGGTTGAGGCAAAAGAGGGCATGAAGATCGAACAGGAAAACCAGACGCTGGCCACCATTACCTTCCAGAATTATTTCCGCATGTACGAGAAATTAGCCGGGATGACCGGTACCGCTTATACGGAGGCGGCGGAATTCAAGGCGATATACGGGTTGGAAGTAGTGATTATCCCCACTAACCGTCCGCTTATCCGCGCCAATTACCCGGATTGTATCTATAAGACCGAAAAAGAAAAGTTTAACGCCGTAGTCGATGCGATAGCCGAGCTTTATGCCAAAGAAGAGCCTGTGCTTGTCGGCACCATCTCGATAGATAGATCGGAGAAGCTTTCCGAAATGCTTAAAAGGCGGGGTATCGCCCACCAGGTTTTAAATGCCAAGTATCATGAGATGGAAGCGCAGATCGTCTCGCAGGCCGGAAGGTCAAAGGGGGTAACTATTGCCACCAATATGGCCGGCCGCGGCACCGATATTCTGCTCGGAGGGAACCCGGATTTTATGGCTAAGAACCTGATCAGGCAGAAATTAAAGCCGGAAGACTCCAATATTCAGGAAGAATATAAGAAAGCGCTGGAAAAATTCAAACAGGAAGCGGCCCTTGACCACGAGAAGGTTGTTAAACTCGGAGGGCTGCACGTTCTTGGCACGGAACGCCATGAGGCGCGCCGTATAGACAATCAGCTGCGCGGCCGTTGCGGAAGGCAGGGAGACCCCGGTTCTTCCAGGTTCTTTGTGGCTTTGGAAGACGACCTGATGCGGCTTTTCGGTTCCGACAGGCTGGTTGGTATTATGAATAAACTTGGTTTTGAGGAAGGCCAGGCGATCGAGCATCCCTGGATCACCAAATCCATTGAAGTCGCGCAGAGGCGCCTTGAGCAGCATAACTTTGAGATCAGAAAACAGCTCTTGGAATACGACAACGTCATGAACAAGCAGAGGGAAATAATTTACGGGCAGCGCCGCCAGATATTGGAAGGCGCATCTTTGAAAGAGAATATACTGGATATAATGGACAGGATGTTTGAGGATATCCTTCATGAAAGCATGGATGTGAAAAGCGAACTTAAAGAGATCCGCCTCGAGGAACTGCTTGGGGTTTTAAGGCTGCGCTTTGGGCTGGAAGTGGAAGCCCAAAAACTCGAAAATCAATCCAAAGAAGCGCTTAAGGAAGAGCTGTACCAGAAGGCGGTCGAAGTTTATGAAGAAAAAGAAAGATCCGCCGGGCCTGAATTAATGCGCCATCTTGAGCGCATGGTGTTTTTGCAGATTATAGACGCCAAATGGAAAGACCATTTATACGCCATGGATAAGCTGCGCGAAGGGATAGGGCTGCGCGCCTACGGCCAGCGCGACCCGCTGGTTGAATACAAACGCGAGGCCTATGAATGCTTCAGAGCCATGGTAGGCGGGATAGAAGATGAAGCGGTGGAAACTATCTTTAAATTGCAGCCGGCAAAACCCGAGAAATTTAGAGGCGTATTCAGCTCCGTATCCCAGGAACTTGTGCATCCTGAAGTAAACAGGATCGAACGGCCTGAAGGGGAGCCCGCCCCTAACAGCAATGTCTTGAACCACCCGCAGGCCAAAGCGCCTGTAAGCCAGTCAACTTCTGAAAAAACAGGCCGCAATGACCCTTGTCCCTGCGGCTCCGGGAAAAAATATAAAAAATGCTGCGGAAAGTAAATCGGCCCATGGTTTACAGTCCACGCTCCACGGCAAAAGATTTAGCGCTCTCTTTATTATCAGCGGTATTACTCGCCTTTTCTTTCCCAAAATTTAATATCTGGATCTTTGCCTGGATCGGTTTCATCCCTTTGTTTGCGGCGCTTAAAGGAAAATCCAAAGGCAAGGCATTCTTATTATCGTATTTTTGCGGGACAATATTCTGGGCATTGACCGTATATTGGCTCGTGCATGTGACCCTTTTGGGTGTCATCCTGCTGGTATTATATTTATCGCTTTACTTCGGGGTATTCGGGTTGATAACAGCGCCTATGAGCAATAAACTAAGGGCCGCGGGCTGCTTGGTTATCCCTTCGGTATGGGTGCTGTTAGAATATGTCAGGAGCCATCTTTTCACCGGCTTTCCCTGGGCGCTCCTCGGGTATTCCCAATACCTAAACCTTGCCTCGATACAGATCTCCGACATCACCGGTGTTTGGGGAGTCTCATTTATCCTGATACTGGCTAACGTGGCGATATACAGGGTTATTTTTTTAAAAAACCTGCGCTTAAAAGAGGCCGTGGCCCTGGCCTTGATTTTAATTTCTATAACCGGCTACGGCTATTATAAGCTTTACGCGGTACTGAATAACCGTCCCGCCATACGCGATAAGATTGCGGTTATCCAGGGCAATATCCCCCAGGAATTAAAATGGGATTATACCGCGAGGGATTTTATAGTTAACAGGTACAGGGAAATCACCCTGCAGGCGGTAAAAGATAAACCGGAGCTGGTTATCTGGCCGGAAGCGGCCCTTCCGGTGATAGTAGAGGAAGAGCCTGAATATTACGAAAGGGTGTTGGATCTGGTAAAACAAACGCGTATCCCTTTGCTTCTGGGGGCCGTGACTGAAAAAGAAAATAATTATTATAACAGCGCTCTGTTTATTTCCCCCGGAAGCGGGTCGCCGCAAAAATACGACAAGCTTCATCTGGTGCCGTTCGGAGAATATATCCCTTTAAGAAAGGTATTCCCGTTTTTGCAGGTGGTGGTGCCGATAGGGGATATTACCCCGGGTAAAGATTATACGGTTTTTTCCCAGTACGAAACAGCCAGGGCTTACCTTCCCGCTCTGATAAGGCAGGACAATACGGTAAGATTCTCAACGCTTATCTGTTTTGAGGATCTTTTCCCTGAATTATCCAGGGCTTTTACGAGAAAGGGAGCGTCCTTCCTGGTAAATATCACCAATGACGCCTGGTACCAATATACAAGCGCCCCTTACCAGCACCTGCAGGCTTCGGTATTCCGGGCGGTGGAGAACCGGATAAACCTGGTCCGCAGCGCTAATACCGGGATCTCCTGTTTTATAAATCCCGCGGGTAAAATTACATCCATGGTCCGGGATAAAACCGGAAAGGATATTTTTGTCACAGGATACGCCACCCGGGAAATAGGAATAGATAAAAATAATTTCAGTTTTTACACCCGTTACGGGGATATATTCATAGCGGTTTGCATTATCTTTATTGTTTGTGGTATAATACCGTCTTTAAAAAAGAAAATACTACAATAGTTAATAGCCGATAGCCCAAAAGCCGCAGGCTATTTGAATTTAAATAGTTCCATGTTATTAGATAGATTTATTAAAGCGTTATTCTTAATTATATTGGCGGCTTTACCGGTTTATCTTACCCGGAGTTTAAGCAACCTGGATAAATGCTTCTTTTTGTGCCCGGTGGAATATGAAAACGGGATGATCGTCCGGAATGACTCGAGGGGAGACGGTAATTTCGCCTCCCGGAGGAACGGCGGAAGGATGCATAACGGCATAGATTTACAGGCCGGGATCGGTTCCCCGGTTTACGCCTGCCGTTCCGGCCGCGCCGGCACTTTCACGCAGAAAAACGGCATGGGCAATTATATCATTTTGCGCCATGCCGGGGGAATATCCACGCTTTATGGGCATCTCTCCAGCGTGGAAGTAAAAGACGGAAGTTTCGTCGTGCAGGGGCAGACTATAGGAAAGGTCGGCAAGACCGGAAATGCCAACCATCCGGATATCGCGCCGCATCTTCATTTCGAAATAAAAAAGAACGGAAAGATCCAGGACCCCCTGGAATATCTGGAGTAAGCATGTTCAATATCATTATATTAGGGATCACGAGCCTCTTGACGGACATCTCCAGTGAAATGGTCTATCCGGTGTTGCCGGTATTCCTGGTGGTGACACTCGGGGCCAGCCCCGCCATATTGGGATTGATCGAAGGCGTCGCCGAGAGCCTTGCCAGCCTGTTGAAAGTGTTCTCCGGATATTTTTCCGATAAAATAAAATCAAGAAAACCCTTTACCATTTTCGGCTACTCCGCTTCAACCGTGGGCAAATTATTCCTTTTCCTCTCCACTACCTGGCATTTTGTTTTGATCGGCCGCATCATAGACCGCTTCGGCAAAGGAGTGCGCACCGCCCCCCGCGACGCTTTGATCGCCGACAGCGCCAAAGCCGGAAAACAAGGCGCCGCCTTCGGCCTGCACAGGAGCATGGATACGCTGGGGGCGACTATCGGCGTGATCCTGGCATATTTTCTGGTAGTAAAATACAAAGGGGACCTCAAGAATATTTTCCTTCTCTCGATCATCCCGGCGTTCCTGGGAGTGGTATTCCTGTTCCTGGTTAAAGAGAAGAAAAAAAAACAAATAGCGGTTCCGAAGGAAAAAATAAAATTTCAATGGAAGGCTTTGGACAAGAGGCTTAAGCTCTTTTTGATCTTCAGCTTTGTGTTTACTTTGGGGAATTCTTCAAATCAATTCCTTCTCCTGCGCGCGAAAAACCTGGGCAGTTCTGTCGGCGGAGTTATCCTTTTCTACCTGGCATACAATATCGTTTATTTCCTGGTGTCGTATCCGGCGGCGCGTTTGTCGGATAAGATCGGCAGAAAGCATATACTGGTAGCGGGTTATCTTTTTTACGGGTTGGTTTACCTGGGGTTCGCGGTTAATCAGTCTGTCAACATGCTCTGGGCATTGTTCGGAGTTTACGGATTATATATCGGGTTTACCGAAGGGGTGGAGAAGGCCCTTGTCGCGGATATGGCCCCGGAGGGCCTGCGCGGTACGGCAATAGGCCTGCACGCCACACTTATAGGCATAGGACTGCTTCCGGCGTCTTTATTTGCCGGGATGCTCTGGAAATGGTTCGGGGCGGCTGCGCCGTTCTACTTTGGCGGAGTCGTGGGTGTAATTTCCAGTATAGGGCTCCTTTTCATATTAAAAGGGGTTTAACAGTGAGGTGAATATGTTGGAATTAGTCTGTGTCAAGGTGAAGAAAACCGACGATATCAATATCATCCTTGGGCAAAGCCATTTTATCAAGACAGTGGAAGACCTGTATGAAGCGCTGGTTAATAATGTGCCGACCATAAAATTCGGCCTGGCATTTGTGGAATCAAGCGGCGCCTGTAAAATAAGAGCTGAAGGTAACGATGCCGGGTTAAAGAAGTTGGCAATAGAGAATGCCCTGGAAATCGGGGCGGGCCATAGTTTTATAATCTGCTTAAAAGACGCCTACCCCATAAATGTGTTGAACGCCGTTAAAGCGGTACCTGAGGTCTGTAATATCTTCTGCGCTACCGCAAATCCTGTTGAAGTGGTTATCGCGGAGTCTGAAACCGGCAGGGGGATCCTTGGCGTAATCGATGGTTTAAAGCCGAAAGGTGTTGAATCTAATGAAGATATATCATGGCGTAAAGGGCTTTTACGCAAGATAGGCTACAAATTATAATTTCCCTTGCATTTTTCGGTCATTTTGTTATAATCTGTCTACTTAAGTAAATTATGGGATTATTAAAGAAGTTCCGCAAGAGCGTAAGTTATTTAGCAGGTTGGCTGGCGATAATATTGTGTTCTTTGATAGTTAAAATAACGCCGCGCAGGTGGATTTATAGCGCAGCGAAGACTATGGGAGCCTTGGGGTATATTTTTACCGTAAAACAGCGAAAAATCGCCCTGGAAAGCCTCAGGATCGCCTTTAGCCGGGATAAATCAGATTCGGAGATAAAGCGGATTGCCAAGGATTGTTTTATTTTTATGGCAAAATCCGGTTTTGAGATCCTTTGGATGATGGACAACCCCGAACTGATCAAGCAGCGGGTTACTTTTGAAGGTAAACAATACCTTGATAAGGCCTTAGCCAGAGGCAAAGGGGTTATTTTAGTCAGCGCGCATTTTGGCAATTTCCCTCTAATGCTGGCAAAATTAAGCCTTGAAGGCTATAGTACTGCCGGCATAATGCGCCAGATGAAGGACGCCCGGGCGGAAAAGTTTTTCCTGGAGAAGCGCAAGCGCGTTAAAATAAAGACAATATACAGCCAACCGCGCAAAACCTGCATTGAGAATTCCATACGGAGTTTACGCGCTAATGAATTACTTTTCATCCTTATGGACCAGAATTTCGGCACAAGCGGCGTATTCGTGGATTTTTTCGGCACTAAAGCCGCTACAGCCACAGGCCCTATTGTCCTTGCGCAGCGCACCCAGGCAGCGCTTTTACCCTGTTTTATAGTCAGGCAGAAGGACGATACCAATAAGATCATGTTCGAGCCGGCGATGGACATGGAAAAAGCGGGGACAGACGAAGAAACGATTATAAGGAATGTGCAGAAACTGACCGATATCATTGAGTCATATATACGCCGTTACCCGGCGGAATGGGGATGGATCCACCGCAGGTGGAAGAGCCAGCCCAAAACGGAAAATAAAAGCGGATGAAACTGAAGGCGAGAAAAAACCTTCAGGGTGAATAAAAGGAGGTGTGTAACATGGCAGAAGAAACGAAACAGGCAGAGAAAAAAGCGGAATCAAAGAATATGTTTGGAGCGTTTATCAAAATTATTATAGGCCTTGTGCTCTTAGCTATAGCGGCATATTTGCTTATAGGCAGGCACTGGTGGGGATATTATACCTGGCCTCTTATCAAAGGTTGTGCGGCTCCTTTTCTAATCTTAGCCGGAATAATTACTTTAGCTATAGCTAAAGAATAGTTTTTTACCGCTAGGAAATCGAAGGGTTAATAGGCTTATCTGTCCTATTAACCCTTTTTTATTATTGTATTATCTGTTTTATTATAATATAATTGATAAACACGCGTAAAGTACCCTGAGCCGGTTGGCCATAGCCTGCCGACCAGTTAAATTTTAAGTTAATTTACTAAGGAGGATTTTAATGGAAGCGTTATTGAACAGAGAAATGATCACGAATAAGGCCCTGTGCCGGGCCCTGGGAGTGATAACTTTTGTGACTCTTATAAGCCTTGGCGCTTTTGTGCGCCTGCCGCTTCCATTTACGCCGGTCCCGCTTACTTTACAGACATTTTTTGTACTGTTATCCGCTGCGTTTCTCGGAGCGAACTTGGGAGCCGCGACGCAGGTCACTTATATTATGTTAGGCGTACTGGGGCTTCCTGTTTTTACGGGGGCAGGCGCGGGCCTCTTGTATTTCGCCGGCCCCACTTCCGGATACATTTTAGGTTTTATCGTTGCGAGCCTTTTTTTAGGCAGAGCGCTAAAATACAGCGGCAATAATATGGCGCAAATCACAGCATTATTTATTGCGGCGGATTTGATCATTCTTTTCTGCGGCGTGCTCTGGCTTAAATTCATCTTCGGCTATGCCTGGCTGCAATTATTGGCTATCGGTTTT
>JAQULD010000015.1 GCA_028719045.1 Candidatus Omnitrophota bacterium
ACATTACGATATCGGAATTCGGGCCGGTCCCTTTAAGCCATTCGCTCGTATGGTGCAACAGGTCGTCTAGCATCATATTATTGTTTTTTCTCCTTGGGCTCCCGCGGCTGTTTTTCCTGCAGCGAACGGATCTGGTCGCGCAGGCTCGCCGCTTCTTCGTATTGCTCCGCTTCTATGGCCTTGGAAAGCTTAAACCGCAGTTCCTGGATATCCAAAGTGTCTTTCCTCGGCTCTTTTGCCATCTTAGCCGGGGATTTTCCGGAATGGGAATTAGAACCGTGGATCCTTTTTAATAGAGGCCCCAGGTATTTCTTAAAAGCCGTATAACATTCGCTGCAGCCGAGCCTCCCTATTTTCTTGAATTCATTGTAAGTAAGGCCGCAGTTAGGGCATTTAAGGCTGACTATTTCTTTTTCTTCAGCGGGTTTTTGGAATTCCGACAGCCCCGCCAAAAGGTCAGCCAACCCGAATTGCTGCTCCATCTGGGCGCTTTTCTGGCGCGCGCACTGCTCGCAGAGATGCAGCTCGTTCATCTGTTCGTCAACTATCTCCGTCAAATGGACTGTAGCCTGATTTTTTCCGCAAATATCGCAAAGCATCGCGATCCCCTTTAGTTAATACCTGACGCCCTCTTTTTTGGTAAGCTCTTTAAACTTCTTCATAAGCGTCAGAGTAAGTTTACCCGGTTTGCCTCCCCCGATAACGCGGCCGTCGACCTTGACCACGGGGATTATTTCCGCGGCTGTCCCGGTAAGGAAACACTCGTCGGAAATGAACACTTCGTGGCGGGTGAGCACGTGTTCATGCACAAGGATTTTTGATTTTCTCGCGATCTCAAGCACCGAGTCGCGCGTAATTCCCCGCAAAGTGCCCATGCACTGCGGAGGAGTATACAAATGGTTGTTTTTCACGATAAAAATATTGTCCCCGGTGCATTCCGCCACGTATCCGAGGGAATCAAGCATGATAGCTTCGTTACATCCGGCATTGTTGGCTTCGATCTTGGCCAGGATGTTATTCAAATAATTAAGCGACTTGATCTGCGGGTTGACCGCCTCGGGCAGATTCCGGATGGTAGGCACCGTGATGATATCCAGCCCTCTTTTGTACAGGTCCTCGGGGTATAAAGCGATCTTATCGGCGATAATGATAACGCCGGCTTTTCCCGTGCATTTACGCGGGTCTAACCCCAGGTCGCCTTCGCCGCGGGTAATCACCAACCTGATATAAGCGTCGTTGAGTTTATTCGCCTTAAGGGTCTTAATGACTTCGCTGACCATCTCTTTTTTTGTCAACGGGATCTTAAGCATTATCGAATGGGCCGACTCATAAAGCCTGTCGATATGCTCGTCCAGCTTAAAAACCAGGCGGCCATAGGCCCTGATCCCCTCAAACACGCCGTCGCCGTATAAAAGCCCGTGGTCAAACACCGAGATCTTCGCTTCGTTCTTCTCGTAGAATTTACCGTTGATATAGATTTTCATTATTCACCCCGCTTTAAGTGATACTTAGTTAACTAAAATGCCGTCTTTAAGATCATATACTTTGTCCGCGGACCTGGCCAAATCCATATTATGCGTTACCAGGACGATGGAAGTATTGTTCTCCCTGGCTGCCTTGCGGATAAGGCCGATAATTTCCGTGCCCGTCTTTGAATCCAGGTTCCCCGTGGGCTCATCGCAGAAAAGCATCTCGGGATTATTTATAAGCGCCCTGGCAATCGCCACGCGCTGCTGTTCCCCTCCTGAAAGCTGGTTCGGGAAATGCGTTTCCCTTTCAGTTAACCCCGCCTGTTCGATAAGCCCTCTGGCATGTTTTTTCAAGGCGACAGCTCCGCTTTGGAAACCGGAACCTATTAATGCGGGCATCAGCACGTTTTCCAGGACATTGAATTCCCCGAGCAGGTGATAAAACTGGAAAACAAAACCTATTTGTTTGTTTCTGATCCTGCAAAGTGAAAGGTCGCTTAACTTGTACAGGTCCTGGCCCTTAAATACCACGCTACCCGAGCTAGGGGCGTCCAATCCGCCTAAAACATGCAAAAGAGTGGATTTCCCGGCCCCGGAAGGGCCGACTATCGCGACAAACTCGCCCTTTTCCACCTTCAGGTCTACCCCTTTTAATACTTCTATTTCTTTACTGCCGTTATCGTAAACCTTGCGGATATTCTTGGCTTCTAACATCACTCGTACCTCAGCGCCTCTACAGGCCCAAGCCTCGCCGCTTTGATCGCAGGGTAAACCGTAGAAACAAGCGTGATCAGGAAACTGGCGGCGATGATCAAAACCATATCCGGCCATACCTCGATAGATACCGGAAGCCTGTCGATATAATAAATATCCTGCGGCAGCTTTATGAACTGGTATTTCTTAAGCAGCGCGCACAAAAACACCCCGAAAGCAGTCCCGAGCAAAGTCCCGGAAAAACCGATGATCAATCCTTCGAGGGTAAAAATGTTCCTGATCATGCGCGCGTTCATCCCGATAGCTTTCAGGACGCCGATGTCCTTGGTCTTCTCCACTACCATGACAATAAGGGTGCTGATTATATTGAAAGAAGCGACCAGTATTATCAAGGTCAGGATGATGAACATGGTCAGTTTTTCAAGCTTAAGCGCCGCGAAGAAATTCTGGTTCGCTTCAGTCCAGGTCCTTAAGTTATATTCATAACCTAAACTTAAGGCCAGGTCTTTTCTCACTTTATCGGCAAGATAAAGGTTGTCTAATTTCACGGCTACGGCGGTTATCTGATCATCCATGGCCAGAATAACCTGCGCGGTCTTTAAATTGGTAAAAATAAGGTTCAGGTCATAGTCATACATGCCGGAACCGAATATGCCCACGACCTTCAAGGTCCGTTCTTTCCCCGAAGCCGAAAGGGTCTGGATGCTCGAGTTCAAGCGCAGGCCGAAAGTCGCGGCTAATTCCTTGCCGACAATGACGCAATCGGGGCCGAGGTCCTTCAGGCTTCCCGACTTCAAATATTCCTTGATCCTGGTCGTCTGCGTTTCTTTTTCAGGATCGATGCCCTTTATCCCTACGGCGTAGAATTTCTTGCCGTCTTTTATCAATACCTGGCCCTGCACAAACGGGCTTATCCCTTTGACATGGGGATTAGCGGAAATTTTGTTCTTTATATTCTCGTATTCTTTGTTATCAATGCCGCTGAAACTTGAGACCGTGATATGCGAATAATTGCCCACGATCTTGTCGCGCAGGTCTTTGTCAAAACCGGTCATGACCGCGATGACCACGATAAGCGCCGTGACGCCTATAGTTACGCCCAGGACCGAAATCACGCTTATCAGGGAAATGAATTTCTCTTTTCTTTTGGTAAAAAGGTAGCGCAGACTGATAAACAGTTCCGTCCTCATACTGGAGAATGAAATTGATAAGTTAATAGTAAAGTCGCTTGTTAAACCGGCCTTAAGAGCGGGAATAAAATTACGTCTCGTATCGAAGGCTGGTCGGTAAGAAGCATTACCAGCCTGTCTATTCCTATACCCAATCCTCCGGCAGGAGGCATACCGTGTTCCAATGCCAGAACATAATCGTCGTCGACTGCCTTGGTTTCATCATCAAGCTCTTCGATCTCTTCGCGGAAGCGGCGTTTCTGCTCTACCGGATCATTGAGCTCGGAATAAGCGTTCCCGATTTCCATCCCGGCTATGTATAACTCGAACCTTTCCGAGATCAAAGGCTCTTCTTTTTTTGTTTTCGCTAAAGGGCAGAGCACGGTAAAATAATCCGTGACGAAAGTGGGCTTATCTTCTATCCCTTCGCCTAATATCTCTTCGATGATCTTGGCTATCTGAGAACGCGTCAGCTTGTTTTTTTCTTTGGCAAACCCTTTATCCTGCAGTTTCTTAAGCATTTCCCCGGGTTCATCCTGAGGCAGTATATCGAATTTATCTTTGACCATCTCGGCGAACGAGCGCCTCTGCCAGGGTGGAGTAAGGTCTATGGTTTTCCCCTGATAGTTAATGGTATAGCCGCCCAGCACTTCCCTGGCTACGGAGCTGAGCAATTCTTCGCAAAGCTGCATCATGCCTTCCATATTGCTGTAAGCGGAATAAACCTCAAGCATGGTAAATTCCGGGTTATGCCTGGTGGAAACCCCTTCGTTCCTGAAACTGCGGTTTATTTCGTAAACCTTATCCATCCCGCCCACGAGAAGTTTTTTCAAATACAACTCCGGGGCGATCCGCAAAAACAGGTCCGTATTATATACGTTATGATGGGTCTTAAAAGGCCTTCCCGCGGCGCCTCCCGCTATAGGGTGCATCATCGGGGTTTCGACTTCCTGGAAGCCTTTATTATCCAGTAAACTCCTTACCGTTTTAACGATCTTCGAACGCTGCGAGAACACCTTTCTGACTTCTTCATTGGAGATTAAGTCAAGGTAGCGCTGGCGATAACGCACTTCCACGTCCTTAAGGCCGTGCCATTTTTCAGGAAGCGGCATAAGCGCTTTGGATAAAACCTGCCAATCTTCCACTTTAACGGTAAATTCGCCCGTATGGGTCTTAAAAAGCTCTCCCTCCGCGTAAATTACATCCGCGATATCTATGTTCTCAAGCAGCTCAAATTTCTCTTTGCCGACAAAATCCGCCTTGATGTAAAGCTGGATCCTGCCTGTTGAATCCCGCAGGTCCATAAAAATGACTTTGCCGTGCGAGCGCTTGGCGGTAACCCTGCCGCAAAGGTTGGCTTTTTTACCTTCCTCGAAACCGGCCAAAGCTTCTCCAATGGCGATATGCTGCGGTACCTGAGCGGGATAAACAGGAATACCTTTCGCCTTAAGCGCCTCTAATTTAGCCCTTCTTTGTGCGATAATTTCGTCTAGTTCCATAGGTTTATAATTATATAGTATAATTAATGTTATGTCAATCTGAATAGAGAATACGGGGACGTTCCCCAAAGTACCACCCTATTTTATCCTAAACTCTTTATCTACAATATGATCGTAAGGCCTATTTTGGGTAACGTAACCGAAATATTTTTTCCGGCATTCTTGTCCTGTTATAGATAATCCAGGATAAAGGGGATTGATCAAATTTATTATATCATTTTGAACGCCTTTTGCATACATTAGAAAGCTGCTCCAGGGATATTGTAAAAGGTTATCGATTAACTTCGCGCGTAAAGGGTTCCTTTCGATATAACGGGCGCATTCCAGAAGATAACTTTCGCTGTCAATTAAACAACTCTTGTAACGGTTCTGAAATACGAACCCAACGCAATCGTACTTTTTCCTGAAATACGCCGCATACACTTGTAATACTGCCTGCATGAATTTCGGCAAATCTTCAGCTTTACCGGCCTTAACCAGTAAATGAAGGTGATTAGGCATAAGGCAATAATGCAGAATATAAATTTGGAATTTACTCAAATATTTCGTAGTAACTTTAAGGAAATAATCATAATCACAATTGTAACGAAATAGTTTTCTTCTATCTATTCCCCTTGTTACGACATGATAATATCCATTATCAACTAAAATCCTTGGCGCCCTTGGCATAAAAAATCCCTCCTTCTACTTACAATAGACGTATAAGGAGGGTAAATCTAACAAGAATATTTTAATCGCTTGTGATAAAATAAGTTATAACCAGTGAGCCTGGTACCTTGGGGAACGTCCCCTATGAAATAGAGGAGGAACGGTTTTTCAAGAAAGAATACAGGTATTTTATGATTTGCCCGGGATTGGGCGGGCAGCCGGGAATATGCAGGTTTACGGGAAGGACATCGCCTATCTTGCCCAGGCAATAATATGAATCTTTAAAACAGCCGCCGTCGAGCGCGCAGTCCCCGAGGGTAATGACGAATTTCGGGGAAGGCATCGCGTCGTAAGTTTTCTTCAAAGCGAGCAACATGTTCCTTGAAAGCGGTCCGGTCACTAAAAGCGCGTCCGCGTGGCGCGGAGAAGCCACAAAATCTATGCCGAACCGCTGTATGTCGTAGATCGGATTATTTACCGCGATTATCTCCGATTCGCAGCCGCCGCAGGAGCCGGTGTCGACTTCTCTTATATGGAACGACCTGCCGAATATCCTGGAGATCTCCCGCTTTAATTGCGCGCCGGAAGCCTCAATTTCCGTCGATAAATCCAGGTGTTTTGTCACCAAACCCTTTGAGAGGCTCGCCTTTAATATATCTTTCATATGCTTTATAAGTCGTTTGCCGAATAAGACAGGTCAAAGCTCTTGTTGCACAAAGGAAAATCCGGCACGATATCCCCTAATACAGCGAAAGAAAGCCCCTGCCAGTTATTAAAAGACGGATCCACGATCTTGCATCTGTCGATTGAACCCGCTTCATCAAGCTTTACCCAGTAAAGCACCTGGCCCCTCCATCCTTCCGCGTATCCTAAACCAAAATTGTGTTTTAAAACCCCCGCTCCGGCAGCGCCGCCGTCCTTAAGGTCCAGTTTCGCGGTAAGCGCCCGGATCAACCTTATAGATTCCTCAAATTCCTCTATCCGGACGCAGAGCCTTGCCAGGCAGTCCCCTTCCTGTTTTCTTACCATATTAAAACCGGACTTTTCGTAAATACCGGGAAAAATCCTTCTCAGGTCAACGGGTATTCCGCTTGCCCTTGCCGCCAGCCCCACTACCCCAAGATCGGAAGCTGTTTTTTTTCTCAAGATCCCCGTTCCTTCCACACGGTCCATGAAGGAAACGCTGTTAAAAAGCATCTTCTTAAGTTCGTTGAAATCTTTTTCCAGGGACTTAAGCGAATCCGATAAAAATTGCTCCGCTTCCTTATCTATACTTTTTGATAAACCGCCGATTTTATTTACTCCCTTAAGGTAACGGCTTTGCGTTAACCGATCATTCAGGCAGAGTATCGCCTCTTTGATGATAGCGGCATACATGGAAGGAAAACTAAACCCTACATCTACGGCCATACCTCCGATATCGGCGGCGTGATTATACATTCTTTCCAGTTCAAGAAAAACCGCCCTCGTTAACTCGTCTTTGTAAGGAACGGCAATCCCTTTTATTTTCTCGACAGCCCTGCAAAACGCCAGGCCATGGGCAAAACAGGAATCCCCCGAAACGCGTTCGGCCAGCCCGAATGCTTCCTCGGGCGCCTTTCCTTCAAAAAGTTTCTCCGCTCCGCGGTGAGTAAACCCCAGCCTTAGCTCCAGGTTTATGATGGGCTCGCCCGCCACGCTAAACCTGAAATGGCCCGGCCCGATAATTCCGGCGTGCACCGGACCGACGGGAACCTCAAATACCCCCTCGCCTTCGATACGGGCGAATTTGTATTCGCCGCCCGCTTCATTTTTTACCTGGCCGGCTTTAAAATCCTTGCGTAAAGGATAATTTCCCCTGGGCCAGACTTCCTCATGCAGGCGTAAGCCCCTTAAATCGGGATTCCCCCGGGGCTCGATGCCGAACATTTCCCTGATCTCTCTTTCGAATAGGCTCGCGGAGTAGATCTGCCTGGAAAGGGAATCAAACTCCGGCGATTCCCCGGAAATTTCGGTCCGGACGAAAAACCATTTCCTGCATTCGAAGCTTAAAAATACGCACTGGATGACAAAACAATTACGCCTTGAGCGCTCGTCCAAAGCAAAGAACATGACTACGGGTGAGTTCAGTTTCTTGTGCAGGCCTAAACAGGCTTTCGCGAAATCTTTTTCGTTTACATCGATATAGACTTCGTCGCGGTACGCCTCGGTGGATTTTACCGTCCGTATCCCCTGCTTTTCCTCTATGTATTTGATTATGCTTGTGTAATCCACTCTATGCTCCGTTAATTACGCTCTCCGCTGAAATTATCAGCCGGTTTAAAACCGGCGGCACGTAAAAACCCATAGCTAAAATTAAAACAAACAGCATGATGAATGAAATTTTTCCGCAAAGCCTTTCCCCCGAAACCTCCATCCCTTCCGGTTTCCTGCCGAACAGTATCCTGCTGAAATGATTCAGGAGAGCCGCGAAGATCACGGCCACGAAAAACAGGAACAAAGCGCTGGCCAGGTAATATCCTTTTAAAAAACCCGATACCAATATTATCATTTCGCTTAAAAACAGTGAGAACGGCACAGAACCAGCCAGGGCGAACATGCCAAGCAGTACAATAATACCGGTAAAAGGCATGGTCTTTATCACGCCGTGGATCATATGCATATTGTTCGTTTTGTATTTTTTTACGATGTTGCCCGCGCCGAAAAACATGATCGCCTTGGTAAAAGCGTGGTTGAATACGTGCAAAAGCGCTCCATACAGCCCCATTGCCCCGCCAAAACCAATGCCTATGGATATAATACCGATATGTTCTATGCTGCTGTAGGCAAGCAGGCGTTTTAGGTCTTTCTGCACCAGGATAAAACCGGCGGCAACACCGAGCGATAAAATGCCGAATAAAAGCATGAGATTGCCGGTATACTGGCTCCCCACGCACTTGTTTACGATCACAAGGAACCTCAATATCCCGTAGACCGCTGTCTTTAACAATACTCCCGATAACAGGGCGCTCACGGGTGTCAGCGCCTGGCTGTGCGCGTCGGGAAGCCAGGTATGCATGGGGACAAGTCCGGCTTTTGTGCCGTAGCCGACCAGGATAAAAAGGAATGCCACTTTAACGATCCTGGGATCCAGGCTTGCCGCGCGCTCGACTATATCTTTCCAGTTAAGCGTCTTTATCCCCGCCGCGGAATACGCCGCGTAATAAAAAAGTATCGTCCCGAACAAAGCCAGGGCTATCCCCACAGAACAGACGATGATATATTTCCAGGCCGCTTCCACGGATTTTTTATTGTTGTAAAAACCCACCAGGAACGCGGATACAAGCGTCGTCATTTCGATCGCCACCCACAGGAAACCCAGGTTGTTCACGGCTGTTACCGCGAACATCGTAAAAACAAAAAGGTTGAACAAAACGAAGTAAACCCTGGATTTTCTCGGCGACATCTCTTTTTCCTGAAGGTCCTTTTCTATATAATTGACCGAGTAAAGGGCCGCGGAAAAATTAAGGACAGCGCTGACGATAATAAATATGCCGCTTAAGGCGTCAACGTAAAAAAGCCTCCAGACAAAAATAGACGCCCCTGGGGTAAGCAGCTTCATGACCAACCCCGCCGCGCACAAAAGCACGGCGAAATGGCCGCATAAATTAAGTGCCGCGAGCGCCTTGTATTGCTTTATAAAATAACTAAGCAGCGCTAGAATTAAAGGGATGGACAGAATAATGATTATTTCCATAGTTTAACCTTTTAACCTGGTCAGTTTATTGACGTCTATATGCGTGAACAGGCTGTTTATCTTAAAGACAAATACTCCCAGAATGATCACGCAGACGAAAATATCGAAGAATATCGCTATCTCCACAAAAAACGGCATGCCCCCGGACACTGAAGCCGCCGCCAGGAACAACCCGTTTTCCATCACCAAAAGCCCAATGATCTGGGTAAGCGCTTTTTTCCTGCACACCATAATAAACATCCCGATCAGCATTACGGAAAAAGAGACCGCGAAAGAAAAACCCTGCAGCCGGTTATGCACCGGCATTAATCTCTTGGTAAACAGGTAGCCCAGATAAGTAAGCAAAAGTGCTATGCAAAGCGACAGGAGCGGGTTGACAAAAAGGCCGACGTTCTCGCTTACGCTTATGCTGCGGACTATCCGGCGCAGGAACCTCGGGATAATAACCACTTTTATCAGGAACAAAAGCAGGGCCACCACGTATAATTCCAGGTTCTTCCCCTCTATCGCGGTAAAAAGGGTGACCATGAAGAGGAAAAATGACTGCAGCCCGAAACTGTTTATTAAGGAGGTCATTCTTTTGGCGATGACCATGGAAAAAACCATGAGCAGCACCCCGGATACGAATATGTGCGTATACATCTCTACATTCCCAGCGCCTGGATAACCCCGGCCATAATGGACAACACAAACGAAAGCCCGAGGAAATCAACCACTCTAAACAGCCTCATCTTAGCCAGAGACACTTCCACCACGGCAACGCAAAGAGCGATCACCGCGATTTTTACGCAATAAAAACTTATTCCCGCGAAAATTAACCCCGGATTGTTTAAAAACCGCAAAGAACTCCAGGGAAAAATGATATCCGCTAAAAGTGAGAAAAATACTATCTGCTTTATGTGCGAAGCTAATTCGATAAGGGCCAGTGACCGCCCTGAATATTCCAGGACCATCGCCTCGTGGATCATGGTCAATTCCAGGTGGGTCTCCTGGTTATCCACCGGTAACCTTGAAGTCTCCGCGATAACCACGACGAATAACGCTATGGCCGCTATTGCCGAAGACAAATGCATCGGGCCAAACCCGGTGACCGCGGTAAAACTGCTTGAGCCGCTGTTAAGGGCGATCACAAACAAAGACAACAAAGCGACAGGCTCTACCAGGCTCGATACGAACATCTCGCGCGAAGACCCCATTCCCCCGAAGGCGCTGGCGGTATCCAGGCCGGCCAAAGCGATGAAAAACCTGCCCAAAGCCAGGACGAACAGAAAAACAAAAATATCCCCCATCCTGTTAAGCGAAATTCCCGTACCGAAAGCCGGGACAAGAAAAGCCGCGCTAAGCGCGGAAGCAAAGACTATATAGGGGGCTATCCTGAATATCCAGGAGGCGTTTACCGATACCGATTCCTCCTTGGATAAAGTTTTAAAGAAATTAAAATACGGCTGAAAGACGCCGGCGCCCTTTCTCATCCTTAAATTGTTCTTTACCTTCCTGATGAAACCGCTTAAAAGAGGAGAAACCGCCACCGCCAGTAAAACCTGTAATATTAAAATGATCGTTTTCATATCCTTAAAATTTGTTCATAAAAATTATAAGCGCCAGGATCGCGATAAAGATGTAAGCGATATACAAATGTATGCTTCCCGGCTGGATCCGCCTGACAAATTTTGCCGTACCGAACACAAGTTTTATTATCGGGTCATATATATACCTTCTAAAAATGGGCGTAGTGAACACTTCGTATTTAAAGGAAGTGACGTGATAGAATGACTCCCTTATCTTCTCGGTTTTCCTGTAAGGCAGGAGGAAGAAACCAAAAGCGATCCTGAAAGGTTTGGAAAAAGCGGTCGCGGTATATTCATTGCGCGCGCCGATACTGTAATAGCCGCAATCCCAGGTATTGACGGCCTTGATCCTGTTCCTGCCGAAGAAAAGGCGCACGGAAATAAAGGCCAGGGGTATTGCCGCAAGCAAAACAAAAGCCAAAAGCGGGGTTGACAGGAACACGCCGCTGTTACCCGGGGGAATAAGGGAAAAATTGTTCAGGGAAAAACTCATCGCATTTGTTTCTATTCCCAAAACCTCACCCGCTACCGCTGCCAAAGGTTTAATGATCAGGGCCGCGGCCAGCCCGAATGCCAAGGCGGCGGCGGAAAGGAAAACGGCGGCGGCTTTCATGCTAAAAGGGACTTCCTTCGCGCTACCGGCTTTTAAGCTGCGCGGCATTGCCAGGAAAGTCACGGCGAACGCTTTGACAAAACAGGAAGCGGCAAGTCCTCCGGTCAATGCTAAAGCCGCGGCGCAAAGGCCGAAGAATATCCTATTGCCGCCCATGCTGTTTAAAGCGCCGAGGAACAACGCCTGAAGCGTAAGCCATTCGCTGACAAATCCGTTAAAAGGCGGAATAGCGGAGATCGCCATAGAGCCGATCAAAAATGAGGCGGCGGTCCAGGGCATAAGTTTCACTAATCCTCCCAGCTTCTCCATATCCCTTGTCTCGCAGGATTTATAGACGCTTCCGGCGCATAAGAACAACAGCCCCTTAAAAATCGCGTGGTTAACCAGATGATAAAGCCCCGCAGATAACGCCAGGACCGCGATCACGTTTAAATTCATTTTCGCCAGGAGCATAGCCGCCCCCACGCCCAGAAGTATTATCCCGATATTCTCAACGCTGTGGTAAGCCAGGAGCTTTTTTAAATCATGTTCTACAAGAGCGTACATGACCCCGGCCAGGCAGGATATTACCGCTAAAACCAGGATAACATTTCCCCACCACCAGGAATTTATTCCCAGAATGAAAATAATGAACCTGAGCATCCCGTAGATCGCGGTTTTTATCATCACTCCCGACATAATACTCGAGATATGGCTTGGCGCCTGCGGGTGCGCTAATGGCAGCCATATGTGCAACGGGACTATCCCCGCTTTTGTTCCGAAACCGACCAAAAAAAGCGCGAAAATAAGATTTTTTTCGTTTCCCGGAATGGCGCCAGCCGCCTGCTTCAACGCGAAAAAATCAAAAGAGTGCGCGTGTTTAAATAACATTAAAAGCGCGGAAATTATAAAAGCCGTCCCGATATGGGTCATAATTATATAAATCGAACCCGCCCTGACACTTCTCTCGTGGCCGGTATCGAATATCACCAGGAAATACGAAACCAGGGACATAAGCTCCCAGGCGATAAGAAAGAGAAACGCGTTGCTTACGCAAACGACCAGCGCCATGGAAAGTACAAACGCCAGGAAAAGCGCCCAGCCTAAAACGATCTTTCTTTTGGAATAAGCGCCTTTAAGATAACCGACGGAATAAACCGCCGCGGGAAAGGATATAAGGAGGATAACGCAGAGGAAAAATACGGCCAGGGGGTCAAAAAGAAAAAAAGTTCCTACATTAAAATAATTCATGTTATTTTTTAGGAATTCCGGAAACTGATTCGGGCGGGTCTTGCTGATGCAGTATACTTGAGGCCACGCTCTAAAAAAACGTTCTATTCAGTTTATCTTTTTATAAATATTACTCTTTAATAATAATTTGTCAATACTTACTTGATGACTTCTTCCTTTACCGGGTATTTGCCGCAGGAAAATTGTTTTGATTCCGGGCAATAACTCAGTTTTTCGCACTTAGCTCCCGCCGCCTGGAATACCGCCGGCAGGTTAACCTGGCAGACCTTAAGCATTTCGCAGGCCAGCGCCCTTATCTCCCACTGCGCCCTCGCGCAGCAGCGCTGCTCGAAGAAATGCAAAAGCTCACGGCAATTCATAGTAACCACGATCTTTGTTTCCGCGGCCTGGGGCAGTATGAACCTGGCATCCTGATTCGCCTGTTCGCCGGATTTACCTTTCTTCTTGAATAGTTCCAGCATCTGGTCGTAATTCTCCTGTATGCCTTCCATGACCTTTATGAATTTTTCTTTTAAAACTTTGTCCTCTTCTATCGAAGGCGGGATAATATAATTAAAATCAGTCGCCTTCACGTATCTCTGGCTCTGCTGAGAATATGAGGCCACCCTGTGCCTTACCAGCTGATGAGTAAGCGCGCGCGATACGCCTTCTATGGCGAAAGTGAACTTTACGTGCTCAAGCGGGCTTTCGTGTCCGGAAGCTGCCACCTTGCTGATAAATTCTTCCTGTTTCTTCTGGTCCTCTTTTGTTTCTTCGAATATATCCCCGGCGAATTTAGCGGAATAACACTGCCTGCAGGCGGCATAGATGAGAGTGACCGCGTTCTGCGTCATTTCCAAAAGTTTAACATTGAGTTTCGTCTGAGCCATTTTGCCTCCGTATAAAAATTACAGGTAAGAATGCCCTTTAAGGTATCCGGTATAATCTTCGATCGCTTCTTCCAAAGTAAAAAATTCGTGTTTGCAGCCGGCTTTTCTTAGTTTACCAAGGTCAGCTTCGGTGAAATATTGATACCTGGGCCTTATCTCCTCAGGCATCTCGGTATATTCTATGCGCGGTTTCATCTTAAGCGCGGAAAACAACGCCAGGGCGGCGTCATTCCAACTGCGGGCCTTGCCCGTCCCCAAATTGAATATGCCGCGCTTTGCGGGATTTTCCACGAAATAGTATACGACGCTTACCGCGTCTTTAACGTAAACAAAATCCCTCTTCTGCTCACCGTCCGCGTACTCTTTTTTATAAGATTTAAAAAGCCTCATCGGCTCTCCGCCGGCTACTTTTTCAAACGCCTTGGCGATAACGCTCTTCATGTCCGCCTTGTGGTATTCATTCGGGCCAAAGACGTTGAAGAATTTAAAACCGGTGACTTTATCCGCCAGTTTATTCTTTAAAAGCCACAAGTCAAAGGCATGCTTCGAGTAGCCGTACATATTGAGGGGTTTTAATTTCAAAGTGGTTATATCCCGGTCGCTGTACCCCAGTTCCCCTTCGCCGTAGGTAGCGGCGGAAGAAGCGTAAAGGAACCTGGCGTTGTGTTTAAGCGCCCACTGCGCGAGCGATTTGGTATAAAGGTAATTATTCTCGATAAGGTATGAAGCGTCCAATTCGGTGGTAGAAGTGCAGGCGCCCATATGCAGGACCAAGCCCGCATTTTTTAACTTATTCTTTTCTACCAGCGCGAGGAATTTATCTTTCCCGATAAAATCCCTGAATTTTTTGCCCTGAAGATTCTTACGCTTAGGGTCAGCCTTTGATTCAAAATCATCGACCACTAAAATATCGGTTATACCTTCCTGGTTTAACTTCCAGACAAGGCAGCTGCCGATAAAACCCGCGCCTCCTGTTACTATGACTTTCATCTATTCTCCTGTCTTTCCGTATTTTTCAAATATTCCTCCGCCAGGTACGAACTGCGCACATACGGGCCGCTGGCGACATGCTTAAATCCGCATTTTAACGCTTGATCCCTGTAATAATCAAATTTCTCCGGTTTTATAAATTCTTTTACCGGAAAGTGTTTCTTGCTCGGGGATAAATATTGCCCGATGCTCAAAAAATCACAAGAGGCGGCCGCGAGGTCCGCTAGGACATCCAGCACCTCATTTTCTTCTTCCCCCATGCCAAGCATTATACCTGATTTTGTGTATACCTGGCTATTGAATTTTTTGATAGCCTTGAGCACTTCCAGGGAACGGCGGTAATCCGCGCCCTGCCGGGTTAAATTGTAAAGCCTCGGCACGGTCTCGACATTATGCCCGATTATCTCCGGCGCGGCCCCGGCCACTTTCTTTAAGGCTTCCTCATTCATCTCGAAATCAGGGATCAACAATTCGATGACACAGTCTTTCTTTTGCCCGCGGATAGCCGCGACCGTTTCGGAGAATATTTGGGCTCCGCCATCCGCCAGGTCATCGCGCGTAACACTTGTGATCACCACATGTTTTAAGCCCAGCTTCCTCACCGCCTCCGCAACATGTAAAGGCTCGAGCGGATCAGGCGCTTTCGGCGCGCCCTTGCCCACGCCGCAAAAACTTCAGTTCCTGGTGCAGACATCGCCCAAAATAAGGGCTGTCGCCTGCCCGCGGGAGAAACATTCGCCTATATTGGGGCAGCTTGCTTCCTGGCAGACCGTGTGCAATGAAAGCCCGGAAAGCAGCGCTTTTACTTTAGCGCAATCCCCTAAATTTATCTTTTTATTAAGCCAGCGCGGTTTTTTTGCGTAAGTAAGCATTTTCCCTGTCCAGGTTCCATTCCGGCAGCGCGTATTTTTGCCGCCTTAATCTTTCCGATAATTCTTTTTCCGCGGGATTCAATCCTTCTCTTTTAAGTATCCGGCAAAAGGCTTCTGCGAATGAACCCGTAAGGACTGCTTCTAACTCCTGAAACCCGATCTCTCTTCCAATCGCCTGCTCCAAAGAACAGACCTTATTCCCAAGCGTTTTTCTTTGGCCCTTCAGGTATAACGCGGCTTTATCTATATCTGAACGCAAAGGTATGCTTCCATGCTGGAAAATGACTTCTTTGCGCCTTTTCTGCGCGTTCCCGCCGATCTTCGCGTTATTTATTAAGATATCATATTTTTCCCGCGAAGCGAAACAAAAAGAATCGCCCAAAACAACCCTGTTCTCTTTAACATAACCGCCTGGCGTTTCTATGGCGAATTTAGGCGCAAGGCCTAATTTTTTGTACGCGGCCATTAAAAAAGAGCATATGCGCTTAAATGAATTCAATACTCCGCCGTCTGCCTGGATATCTTCCTGCGAACAAACCAGGCTGTAAGTAAGTTCCCGGCCATGAAAGATCGCCCCCCCTCCGGTAATCCTTCTTACGAAAGCCACATTGTCCTGCGCGCATTTTTCCAGGTTCAGCGTCCGGCGGGCATCCTGAAAATAACCCAGGGAAAACGCCTGGGGCTTCCACCCGTATATCCTTAATGTGGGCAAAGCACAGCCTTTGGAGTATTCCTCAAAAATGGCCTCATCAAGGGCCATATTCGTATAGGCGTCGCTGTATCCGCTTGTGATTAACCGCCAATCTTTACGCATTGTTTTTTTATTTAAGCTATTCTAGCAGGGGGACCATTTCAAATTCGGTTCTCTCGCGGCTTTTGTTTCGTCGAGGCGTTTAATAGGCATATTTAAGGGGGCATTCTTTACCGCGTCTGGGTCGGTCTCGGATAATCCGGCAACCTCTATCATTGTCTCAATAAACCTGTCCAGGGTTTCCTTTGATTCCGTTTCGGTAGGCTCGATCATCAACGCCTCTTTGACTATCATGGGGAAATAAACAGTGGGCGGATGAAATCCTTTATCGATGAGGTATTTAGCGATATCAATGGCATGCACGCCGTTTTTTGCCTGGCGTGAGGCGGAAAACACGCATTCATGCTTGCATCTTAAGTCATAGGCGATATCATAATAATTTTTAAGCCTGGCAAAGCAGTAATTGGCATTAAGCACCGCGATTTCGCTGGCGTTTATCAAACCTGATTTTCCCAGGAGCAATATATAGGCGTAGGCTTTGAGCATCACGCCGAAATTACCGTAAAAAGGAGCGATATGACCGATAGACTTCGGTTTTTTGTCTTCCAGGGACAGCCTTCCGTCTTTTTTCCTGATTATCCTGGGAACCGGAAGAAATTCCGCCAGCTTTTCCGTCACGCCCACCGGCCCCGCTCCCGGACCGCCTCCCCCGTGGGGAGTGGCAAATGTCTTATGCAGGTTTAAATGGACGACGTCGAAACCCAGGTCCCCGGGGCGCGCTTTTCCCAGCATGGCGTTAAGGTTGGCCCCATCATAATACATTAACGCGCCCTGTTTATGCGCCAGATCCGCGATCTCTTTTATGCGCGGATTGAATATACCAAGCGTGTCAGGGCAGGTAAGCATTACCGCCGCCACTTCTTCGTTTAATTTATTTTTGTATTCCTGTAAATCCATGAAACCTTCTTTATCAGTCGGAACAACCAGCACCTGGTAGCCCGCGATCGCGGCGCTTGCCGGATTTGTGCCATGCGATGAATCAGGGACGATCACGTATTTCCTTTTATCACCCTTGCTCTTATGATATGCCGCGATCAACATAACACCGGTGAGCTCGCCGTGCGCCCCCGCCAAAGGCTGGGTGGTAAACTCGGCCATGCCGGCAATCTCGCATAACAGCTTTTCCAATTCATAAACCACTTCTAACGCCCCCTGGGCATGCTCTTCACCCTTAGGGATCTGCGGGATCAAAGGATGTAAATCCAGGAAACTTTCAAGGCCGGCGGCCTTTTCGGTGAACTTCGGGTTATATTTCATGGTGCAGGAGCCAAGCGGGTAAAAATTCCCGTCTATCGAAAAATTCATCTTGGAAAGATTGGTAAAATGCCTGACGACATCCAATTCCGAGACTTCAGGAAGCATAGCCTCTTTTTCCCTCAAATATTTCCCGGGGAGCTCTTTATTTTCCGGCACATCGCAGCGCGGAATTGTTACCCCGCGCCTGCCCTTTACGCTATTTTCAAAAATAAGCTTCATAGCACTTCCTTTAAAGCTTCGCAAAATCCGGTTATTTCCTCTTTTGTCCTTTTTTCGGTTACCGCAACCAGTAAATAGTTTTCCATTCCTTTATAGAACCTGCCCAGGGGAAAACCCGCGGCGAAACCTTTGTCGATCATCTTGTTTACCACTCCGCCGGCGTCCTTCGGCAGCAAAACCGTGAATTCATTAAATGTAGGTGAACTGCGCTTTACCTCGACCCCGGGTATTTTTTCAAGCAGGCTCTTGGCAAATTCGGCTTTGTGGAAATTAAGCTTCGCCAATTCCACAAGCCCGGCTTTACCGATAATAGAAAGATAAATAAGCGCCCGCAAAGCGCACAGCGCCTCGTTTGAGCAAATGTTAGAAGTAGCTTTTTCCCTTCTTATATGCTGTTCCCTGGTCTGCAGGGTAAGCACAAATCCTCTCCTTGCGTCTTTGTCAACAGTGGCTCCGACAATGCGCCCCGGCATCTGCCTCACAAACTCTTTTCTGCAGGCCATAAATCCCAGGTAAGGGCCTCCGAAAGAAAGCGGCAGCCCTAAACTCTGGCCTTCGCCCACCGCGATATCAACCCCCATTTCCGCAGGTGTCTTTAAAATACCAAGCGACAAAGGATTGACGGACGCTATTACAAGCGCGCCTTTGGCGCGGGCTTTCTCCGCCATATCTGAAAGGTCGTCTATAGCGCCGAAAAAGTTAGGGTTTTGCAGGACCACGGCGGCGGTATTCTCATCGAGATGGCTAGCGAGGGTCCGCCTGCAGCTCTGCCCGTGGACGACCGGGATTTCCGCGAATTCCAGGGAAAGATTTGAAGTATAGGTATAAAGCATGCCGCGGTAAACAGGGTTTAGCCCGCAGTCAACAAGTATTTTCTTTTTTCCGGTAAGCCTCACCGCCATCATCGCCGCCTCATACAACGCGGTTCCGCCGTCGTACAAAGAAGCGTTGGAGGCGTCCAGGCCGGTCAATTCGCAGATAGCGCTCTGGTATTCATAAATCGCCTGCAGCCATCCCTGGGAACACTCGGGCTGATAAGGGGTATAAGCGGTATAAAATTCAGGCCTGCCTGCCAGGGCGTCCACGACTGACGGGATGTAATGGTCATAAAAACCGGCGCCCAGGAAACTGACCAGCCCCGTATTATTCCTGGCTCCAAGTTCCTTGAAATAACGCAGGACTTCCTGCTCGGACTTTCCTTCCGGGATGTTAAAAGACTTGGGCCTGAGCTCTTTTTTTATATCGCTGAAAAGCTCATCGATAGAAGAAACGCCTATCGCCTTAAGCATCTCTTTAATTTCCTGCGGTGTATGCGGGGTATAACTCATTTTGATAAAGTTTCCA
>JAQULD010000016.1 GCA_028719045.1 Candidatus Omnitrophota bacterium
GTGGAAATCTCCTTTAATGTCCTTTAATTCAATTAACTGGGGAAGGGCTGACCTTTTAGCCAGCTCTATCTCTCCGGTGTCTTCCCTTAATTCCGGCTCTATGTAAGGCAAACCGAGGACTTTGAATATCTCTTCCTCGGTCTTACCGCAGACGAATTTATCTTTTTTAAACACGCCGTACTCGTTTACTTTTAACCCCTTCTTGATCGCCAGCTGCCTGATCTTAATATTAAAATTCCTGGAACCGGTAAAATAAAGGAGCGCGGCCCCGAAAGAACCATCCTCTACCACACGGCAGTCTATCTGAATGTCGCCTTTTGTGCGGACGCTGGCCTTTGTGTCCCCTTTCGCCAAAACGTCTTTTACGGTAGGCAGCCCCGCGAAAGTATCCATTATTTTTTCAGGCTTATCGGAAATTACCAGGATGTCGATATCGCGCACGGTCTCTTTGCGGCGGCGCAGGCTTCCGGCTACGGAGACCTTCTTAGCCTCAGCCATTTTCCCCAGGGCGCCGGTAAAATCCTCTGAAACCCGGATTGCCTGCGCCAGGGTCATCCGCTCTTTGCCTTTCTTAACGAGCTCGATGCCTTTTTGGATATTTTCGATAGTCTTTTCTTTAATGCCCGCAAGCCCCTGGAGTTTGTTGCCGCCGATCGCGGCTTCCAGGTCGGAAATACTTTTTATATGCAGTTGTTCGTATAAGAGTTTGGCGGTCTTGGGGCCTACAGACGGGATATTCAGTAATTCCAAAAGGCCTTCCGGGATGGTTTTCTTCAGGCCTTCGAAAAATCGCAGTTTGCCGGTTTTTACGATCTCGTTTATTTTATCGGACAGGTCGCGGCCGATGCCGGGTACCTCCCCGAGGCGGCCTTCGGAAACGATCTTCTCTATATCCTCAGGAAGGCTTTCAATATTAAGCGCCGCCCTCTCATAAGCGCGCACCCGAAAGACATTCTCGCCTTTTATTTCGAGGATCCTGGCAATATCGCCGAATATTTCCGCAACCAGTGAATTCTTCATTTAACCGCGAGGCCGTAGCTTGACTCTATGGTCTTTATCAGGTCAACTAAAATGCAATTCGCCGGGACCGGTATCCCAAGCTCCTGCCCGAAACGCACGATGACCCCGTTTAAAAAATCCACTTCCGTCTTCTTCTTCCTCAATACATCCTGTAACATCGAAGAGACATTCGCGGCGGTCGCTTCACAAACCGCTTCCACTTTAGCCAGCGGGTCGTCGAAAATCAGCTTTATCCTTTTACGCTTGGCGACCTTCACCGCCTCGGTCACCGCTTCTCTCATTATTTTACGGCTGCCTTCGAATTCTATAAGTTTCCCGTTGTTCAGGCGCGTTATCGCGGTAAGGGCGTTTATTCCGACATTAATTATAAGCTTTGACCACAAGAGGCCCTTTATGTCCCGGGAGATCCTGGACTCAAGGCCGCACTTATTAAAAGCCTCGCGGATCGCGCGCATCTGCACCGGGATTTTCCCGTCCGCAAGGCCCATTACCGTTTCCCCTTTTCCGGCAAATTTTATATGGCCGGTATCAACCAGGATAGAGCCAAGATTGGTAGTCCCGCCGATCACTTTATTTTCCCCGGCTATCTCGCTTAAAACCTCGATATTG
The DNA here is from genome assembly GCA_028719045.1 of Candidatus Omnitrophota bacterium. The sequence continues at coordinate 1,630 of JAQULD010000016.1, forward strand.
CCTATGCCGTTCTGTAAGGTAAGCACCAAAGTGTCCTCTCCCAGGAGAGGCTTGGCGTGCAGGATCGCCTGTTTTGTGTCGTATGATTTTACGCAGATAATGATCAAATCCGCCGTGCCGATATCTTTGGGTTCCGCCGTGGTTTTAACACGCGCCTGCGGGTTTCCCGGCACGCCTTCGGCAATTATCCCCTGTTTATTGATCTTTTCCGCGCGCCCCTTGTCCTTATCCAGGAGCCAAATTTCTTCCTTGGACTTGGATAAAAAAGCGGCGAATAAACAACCCATGGCACCGGGGCCTACTATGGCTATTTTCATATGCGCCTCCAATATTAAAGTTAAACTTCGCGCTAAGCGACTGACGCCAAATAATCCAGTTTATCCAGGACTTTCTGCGACTTGAATTCTTTTTCCAGATGGAAATTCAGGAACGAGTTCAATACCAGGCCCAGTTCTTTTTTTATCTGCGGGTTCATCCCGAGATTAAGGTTACTCTTGAAATCGTTTTTCTCGATATGCATTATAGTGGCTATGGTGCCCCGGAAAATAGCGCGGGCGGCGGAATCCCTGCCAGAGCATTTTAAGCAAAGCAATCCTCCGAGATTGAGGCTGAATTTGGACTGGCCGCTGATCTTTTCCTTGCAGATCACGCAGGAATCAAGGTGGGGTTTGAAGCCGGAGAGGGAAAGTATTTTGATCTTGAATATAGTCGTGACCTTTTCGGGGAAATTAGTGACCGCCAGTTCCGAAAGAGCGGATAAGGCCAGGTTAAAAACCTCATCGTTCTTATCTTCTTCGGCCATGACCGAATTCAGGATCTCCATCATAAGGGTAGCCATGCCGATCTTCGAATAATCGCGCCTGATCCCGGAAAAACCGTCTTTCAAGTCGCACTGGCTTACGAGATGCACGGGCGAATTCCTTTTCTTATAGTAGATTATATCGTTATAGGAAAACAAATCCACGGGACTGGCGAATTTCGCGGGGTCCCCCCTTATGCCTTTAAGTATGCCGGTGACCTTGCCGAAATCCCTGGTAAAGAAATTTACTATAAGCGAGGTCTCGCGCACATCGTACCTGGCCAGGACTAAAGCTTCGGTTTTATGTATGGACATATCGTGAGGATTTCTTTTCCATTATCTTTCTTTGTTTTGAAGTGCTGTCATCATAGCCTAAGACATGCAGGGTGCCGTGTATGACATACAGGTATAATTCGAAAAGCGGAGTGGTATTAAATACTTTCGAGTTGGAGAAAGCCGTGTCCGTGGATATAATGATATCCGTTAGAAGGTGGTCTTTGTTTTCACTGATGTCGAAAGCCAGGACATCCGTGGGCCTGTTAATGCCCAGGTACTTGGAATTAAACTCGCTAATTTTGGCGTCATTGACAAAGCAGATGTTAATTTCCCCGGATTTGCGGGCGCCTTCAGAAGACAAAACCTTAAATACCAGGCTTTTTATTTTCTTCGGGTTGATGGGAAGCTTCTTTTGCAGGTTTTTTACCGTTACTTTGAACTTTTTCATCGGGATAATTTACGCGCGAATGATAAATTCCGCCCAATATTCGGATAAAAACGGAAGATATCTTCTCCAAGTCCTTCAGGGTTAAATCGCATTCATCGAGCTGGCCGTCGATAAACTTGTTATTGATGATCTTGTGCACCACTTCTTCTATCTTTGCGGGCGTAGGTTCCTTAAGCGCTCGGGTAGCGGCCTCCACCGAATCCGCCAGCATCACCACGGCGGTTTCCTTCGTGTTCGGGCGCGGGCCGGCGTAACGGAAGCCTTCCTCTTTTACTTCCTGGTCTTCTTCCAGGGTCTCCAGGGCCCTGCGGTAAAAATAGTAAACCAGGCTGTTGCCGTGATGCAGCTGTATGAAATCTATCAGGCGCGGGTTAAGCCTGTATCTTTTGGCCATTTCCACGCCTTCCTTGACGTGGTTCATGATCACGAGCTTGCTCATGGTAGGGGCCAGGTTATCGTGTTTATTCGAAGTAATACTCTGGTTTTCGCTGAAATATTCCGGCTTCTGGATCTTGCCTATGTCATGATAATAGGCGCCTATCCTGGCAAGCAGGGAATTAGCCCCGACTATCCCGCAGGCGGCTTCGGAAAGATTTCCCACGATGAGGCTGTGATGGTAAGTGCCCGGGGCTTCCAGCATCATACGGTTTAAAATAGGATGATTGAAATCGGCCAGCTCCAGGAGGGTAATGTTGGTGATCGTGCCGAATAAATACTCGAAAATGGACAGGACGCCAAGCACTATTATACCGCAGGCAACGCCGTTGCCAAAAAGTATAAAGTACGACTTGGGGTTATCTATCCTGAAATAACTTATTAAAAACAACGAAAATGCCTGGGCCGCGCCTAAAATCAACCCCGCGCGGATGATGGTATTGCGTTTTCTAACGCCTTTGGCAAGAAGGATCGACAAAATTCCGTTTGCCAGGAAAAGCATGCCCAGATAAAAATTGTTCCCGGAAATACTTGAAACCGCGACCGCGCAGGCAACGGTAAGTACGAGCGATACAACCAGTTCGTTAAAAAGGATTATCGCCAGCATCGGCACGGTGCAAAACGGTATATAGAAAGCAGAGCCGCCTTGTTTAATGATTATATAACTGGCGACTGTAATAAGCACGAAAAGGAACGACAGGTTCAACAGCCTGTAAGGGCGGCCGCTTAAGTCCTTATAAAGGGACTTGAGGTAAATCGCCGATAATAATATAAAAAGCGGGACAGCGAAATTGATCTGCAGGGCGAAGCTCACTACAAAACCGGCGACAGCTCCGGCGATGATGCCGGAATTAGCGCGCAAAGGAGCGTAGATCCCGGAAATACTCTTTGATATATGCGCTTTATTTATCCCTAGATGCTTTTTCATACGCTTCGATTATTTTCTGCACCAGCTCGTGCCTTACCACGTCAAAACCGGTGAAATAAGTGAACTTGATGCCTTCGATGTCTTTTAATATGTCCTGGGCGTGCAGAAGGCCGATGGGTTTGCCTTCCGGCAAATCGCTCTGGGTTATGTCCCCGGTTATCACTACCTTGGAATCAAACCCTAAACGCGTCAGGAACATTTTCATTTGTTCGGCGGTCGCGTTTTGCGCTTCGTCGAGGATTATGAAAGCGTCGTTCAAGGTCCTTCCTCTCATATAGGCCAGAGGCGCCACTTCGATTATCCCTGTTTCTATGTATTTTTCGATGCGCTCGGCGTCCATCATGTCGTAAAGAGCGTCATAAAGCGGCCTAAGGTAGGGCGAGATCTTTTCGTACACATCCCCGGGCAAAAATCCGAGCGATTCCCCGGCTTCAATCGCCGGGCGCGTAAGTATGATCCTGCGCACCTCCTGATTTTTTAAAGCCTCGACCGCGCTCGCCATGGCAAGATAGGTCTTGCCCGTGCCCGCCGGGCCTATTCCGAATACGATGTCGTATTTTTTTATCGCCTCCACGTATTCGCGCTGCCCCTTGGTCTTGGGCTGTATCGTCCTTGACTTGGCGGATTTCTCTTTCTGGGGCATGAAACCTATGACCGAAGGCACATCCTGGACTTCCGGAGCGTAATTCTTTTCTTTCATAAAATCGTTCATCAGGTGGTGCATATCCAGCCTTCCCACCTCGGGCTGCCCGGCGCGGATAGCGTCTAAGAGGTATTCTATAAGGCCGCAGGCTTTATTGACGTTATTCAGGGAGCCGCTTAATTTCAAATGCTCGCCCTTTAAGAATACCTTGACCTTATATTTACGCTCTATTTCTTTAATGTTATGGTCATGCGGCCCTAAGAGCGCCTGGGCCTCCTGATTATCTTCAAGTATTATGGTCTTTTCCATTATTTAAGGTTTTCTTTGGTCTCCTTGTTCGCTTCCACCGGGATGTTCAAGACCTGTCCCGGACGAAGGCTGTTCGGGGTCTTCATTTTATCTTTGTTCGCCTCGAATAGTTTGTGCCATCTCTTTGTGGTACCGTAAAATTTCTGGGAGATCTTCTGCAAAGTATCGTTTTTCTGCACGGTATAACTTTCATAAGCCGTATTCCCTTGCGAAGGAAGCGTTTCTGTTGGGGCCTGGGCTTCAGTTTCCGCGGGCGCGGACTTTTCCGGAGTCATTGTTTCAGTGGTTTTGGCTTTGTTTTTATTTCCAAACTTTATAAGCGGGTACAGCTCTATCTCCACTGTTTTCGTGGTACGGATGGCCTTCCTTTCCATTTCTTCTCCCGAAGGCATTTTCCCCTGCAGGTAACCGCGGTTGCCTGTGGTCAGGTCCTGGTCAACCCTGTCCCTTGTCACGGGGTACGACCTTACCACGCATCCCGATAATATAAAAACAGAAAACACTAATGTGGCGTATAGCGAATTGCGTATGGCGTATCGCGCGTTCATTTGCCTTCCCTCCCTTTTTTGTTTATGGTTAACCCTAATTCCTTTAATTGTTTTTCATCTACTTCCGACGGAGCGCTGGTCAACGGGCAAAACGCCTTTTGCGTCTTAGGGAAAGCGATAACTTCCCTGATGCTGTCCACGCCCGCCAAAACAGTCAAAAGCCTGTCCAAACCAAAGGCAACCCCTCCGTGCGGGGGAGCGCCGAACTGGAAGGCCTCAAGCAGGAACCCGAAACGCTTGTGCGCCTGTTCCTTGTCTATACCTATTATTTTGAAAATACGTTCCTGCAATTCCGGGTTATGGATCCTGATAGAACCGGAACCCATTTCCATGCCGTTCAACACCAGGTCATACGAACGCGATTTTACTTTCTCCGGGCTTGCCTCCAGGATATCCAGGTCGCTTGCGGCGGGCGAAGTAAAAGGATGATGCTCGCTCTCCCAGCGTTTTTCTTCCTTGTTGTATTGGAATAGCGGAAAATCCACAACCCAGGCAAAAGCGTAATCGCAATTCAGCTCTTTCCTTAAGTCCGGCTTATCCGAGTTATATTTTTCCTTTGCCTGCGCGTGGGTGATCCTCGGGAAAGGGACCTTGAGATCCACGCCTTTTAGTTCTTTGAAGATCAGCTGTATCAGCCCTTCGCTTAACGCGAATATGTCCTCTTCATCGATAAAAGACATTTCCATGTCCAGCTGGGTAAATTCCGGCTGGCGGTCGGCGCGCAGGTCCTCGTCGCGGAAACACTTGGCGATCTGATAATACTTCTCAATGCCCGCCACCATCAGTATCTGCTTGAACAATTGGGGCGACTGCGGCAGGGCGTAGAATTCCCCGGGGTTTAATCTCGAAGGCACCAGGTAATCGCGCGCTCCCTCCGGAGTGGATTTGGTAAGGATCGGCGTTTCGCATTCCAGGAAATCCCTCTGATTAAGGTAATCGCGGATGATCTTATACATCCTGGGCCTTAAAATAAAATTATTGTAAACGTTTTTCCTTCTTAAATCCAAGTAGCGGTATTTAAGCCGCATTTCCTCGGTTACTTCCAGGTCTTCTCTTATTTCAAAAGGCGGGGTAAGGCAGGTATTCAGGATTTCCATATCAAGCGCCAGTACTTCGATCTCGCCGGTAGGCAGTTTAGGATTGATAGTGCCCTGGGGGCGCTTATTTACTTTGCCTTTTATCTTTATTACGAATTCGGTCCGTAAATCCTGCGCTTTCTTGTAAGCCTCTCCTGATTCCTTGGGGATAAAAACAACCTGGGTAAGGCCGTACCTGTCCCGGATATCGATGAAAATAAGCTTGCCGTGGTCGCGCCTGCTGGCTACCCACCCGCAAAGAGTCACTTCTTTCCCAAAATCGTTAACATTCAATTCGCCGCAAGTTTGAGTCCTTAACATTTATTACTCCCGGTAATTATTTTAAGTTTTCTTCAGTTCTTCTATCAAATTATCGGCCTTGACTTCCTTCTGTTCCCCCGAAGCCATGTCCTTAAGCATCACGGAATTGTTCTTCAATTCATTATCGCCGATAATAATCACGAATCTGGCTTTAGCGTCATCGGCCTTACGCATCGCGCCTTTCAAAGACTTGTTTTCATAATCGGTATCGGAAGGCATGCCTGAGCCGCGCAAATCAGCCAGCAATTTCAGGCCGAAAAGCTTCGCTTCGTCCCCCAAAGTAATTATAAAGGCGAGATTTTTCCTCGCTTCAGCGGGTTTATCCCCCAGCACCAGCAAAAGGCGTTCCACTCCGAAGGCAAACCCCACAGCCCCCGCTTCCGGGCCGTCCAGTTCTTTGACCAGGTTATCATACCTGCCCCCCGCCCCCAGGGCGTTCTGCTGCGGCCCCAGGTCAGGATGAATGATCTCGAATACAGTGCGGGTATAATAATCGAGCCCGCGCACAAGAAATTCGGAAACCTCATATTTCACTTCCAAAGCGTCTAAACCCTGCCTTACCTTAAGGAAATGCCCGGAACATTCCGGGCAAAGATAATCCTTAATATTCAATCCTTTTACGATCTCCTGGCAGCGCTCATTTTTGCAATCGAGGACCCTTAAAACATTGCGGTCGAACCTTACTTTACAATCATCGCAAAGATCCTGCAGTTTGCTTTTCAGGCCGTTACGCAGGGTTTCGGTCAAAGCCGCTTTATCTTTTGAACAGCCTAAGCTGTTAATCTTAATGGTATAGCCGGTTATTGAGAATTCTTTCAGCAGGGTATCGGCTAAAGAGATCACCTCCACGTCGATCGCCGCCTCCTGAGAGCCTATTGCCTCACAACCGATATGATGAAACTGGCGGAGCCTGCCTTTTTGCGGCCTTTCCATGCGGAACATCGGCCCCATATAGTACACTTTCACGAATTTGGATACTTTATCCAGGTTGTTTTCAATATAAGCGCGGACAATGGAAGCTGTGGCTTCCGGGCGCAAAGCGTAGGCATCGGATGCCGATTTTATGATAAACATCTGTTTCTGAACGATTTCCGTGGCTTCTCCGAGAGAACGGTTAAAAAGGCTTGCTTCTTCGATCAAAGGCGGGCGTATTTCCTGGAAATTATAAGTAGAAAAGATACTGCGGCTTATGCTTTCTAAGCGCTGCCAATTCTCTACCTGTTCGGGCAAGATATCTCTTGTCCCGGGAATTCTTTTAAACATGAGTTAGTGTGCAGATATTTGCGGATATTACTTGACCTTTTGCTTCATTTCCAAACCAGACTTGAACACAACCACTTTTCTGGGAGGGACGGGGACAACCTGGCCGGTGCGGGGATTTCTGCCGGTGCGGCTTTTTCTTTCCTTGATCTTGAAAACACCAAAATTACGAAGCTCTATCTTCTCTCCCCTGACTAAGGCATCGATAATGCAATCAAAAGTTTTCTGAACAACTTTCTTCACGTCAGTCTGTTTAAGGTTTGTTTCGTCAGAAACTTTTAAAATAATATCTTTTTTGGTCATCAGGCCCTCCTGTATACGTTGCAACTCTAATATCAACAAAACGTTACGCTAAACTATAGACAAATATAGCATAAAAAAGCTGTAAGGTCAACATAAATAATTTGTTACGTAAAATAGCCGTTAAACAGCCAGCGACAGCCTTTCTTCTCCTAACATGTTCTCTATACTGCGTATAAGTTCTTCTGATGGGGCTATGAAAAGGTCATCCCCCACAACCACCTGCACCCTGGATTTAGCCGGAGTATCGAGGTGGAGGTATACGGGGATCTTTCCCGGATATGACCTGAGCAGGGCTTTCAGGCTTTCGAAAACATTATCCTTTATGCCGGTCAGGTTTAAAGTGATGGAGGATATCAGCTTATAGATTTCATCCACGGGAAACATGTCGTTGGCGATAACCTTAGGCTCATCTTCTTTCAGGTTCAATTTTCCCCTGACGAGAGCCACCTGGTTAGGCTGGATATAGGAAGATATCCTCTGAAAAGCGCTGGGGAAAACCAGGACCTCAACAGAGCCTTTAAGGTCCTCCAATTTAAGAATGGCCATTCTTTCCTGTTTCTGCCTGGTAACAGTATGCTTGATCTTGGCGATCAACCCCACTATTTTTACCGTATCCTGGTCCTTGCCTGAAGCAAGCTCGCTTATGGAAGTCGAGGCGAACCGCTTTAACTGCTTGGCGTAGCGCGCCAGGGGGTGCCCGCTCATGTAAATGCCGGTCATTTCCTTCTCGAAAGCCAGAAGCTGCGGTTCGGGCCATTCTTTGATCTGGACAGAATCCGGAGACAGCCTGTTCTTAAAGGCGCCTTGGTCCGGCCCCTCATCAAAAAAAGATATCTGGCCTTTTATACGGTCCTTCTGCGATTTGGAAACGAATTCCAGGATTTCTTCCAGCGAAGCGAACATCTGGGCGCGCGGCTGTTTAAATGAATCCAGCGCCCCGCATTTTATCAGGCTCTCCAGGACTTTTTTGTTCACCAGCCTCAGGTCGCTTCTCTGGCAGAGGTCTTCCAGGGAAATAAAACGCCCGGAATTGTTCCTTGACTGGATAACGGATTCAATAGCGCCCCTCCCCACGTTTTTTATCGCCAAAAGCCCGAATCGTATTTTTTTCTTTCCCGCTACGGTAAACAAAGCTCCGCTTTCATTGATATCAGGGGGCAAAACTTCTATCCCCATACGCTCGGCTTCATTGATATATTCGACTATTTTATCGGTATTATCGCGCTCTGAAGTAAGGAGCGCGGTCATAAATTCTACGGGGAAATTAGCCTTTAAATACGCCGTGCGGTAGGAAATAACCGCGTAGGCGGCTGAATGGCTGCGGTTAAAGCCGTAGCCGGAAAAATATTCGATATTGTCGAATATCTTTGAAGCGACTGTCTCGGAAATGGAATTTTTCATGCAGCCGGTGATGAAATTCTTGCGCTGCTTTTCCATGACCTCGGGATTTTTTTTGCTCATTGCCCGGCGCAACAGGTCGGCCTGCGCCATGGTAAACCCGGCGAGGCTGGAGGCTATCTGCATTATCTGTTCCTGATAGACCATAATGCCGTAGGTATCTTTTAATATCGGCTCCATTCTTTTATGGTCGTATTTTATCGGGACGTTGTTCTTTTTACGCTGGATAAAATCCGTGAGCATCCCCGACCCCATCGGCCCGGGGCGGTAAAGCGCTAAAAGAGCGATTATGTCCTCGAAACGCTCCGGCTCAAGCTTCCTTAGCAGATCGCGCATCCCGGAGCTTTCTATCTGGAAGACGCCGCTCGTCTGCGCGGAGCAAAGCAGCTTGAAGGTATTGGCGTCGGTAAGAGGCACATTCACTATATCCAGGTCGATATCCTGGGTATTTTTTATAAGCTTTAGCGTCTGGTCAATTACCGTAAGCGTCCTTAACCCCAGGAAATCCACTTTAAGCAGGCCTATTTTCTCCAGAATAGACATGCCGTAACCGGAAGTTATCTGGTCATCCTGGGTCTTAAACAAAGGCATGTAATTATCCAAAGGCTTGTCCGCGATAACGACTCCCGCCGCGTGCATCGAAGCGTGGCGGTTCAAACCTTCCAAAGTAAACGCCAGGTCTATTAAAGTGGTGATCTGAGGGTCGGTCTTGTAGAGGTTCTTTAATTCGGGCTGGCTTTCCAGGGCGTCTTTCAGTGTAATACCGGGGTCGGGAGGGATCATCTTGGCGATACGGTCGACGTCGGCGTAGCTTAATCCCATAACCCTGCCCACGTCCCTTACCACGGCCCGCGCCTGCATAGTCCCGAAAGTTATGATCTGCGAAACATTTTCCCGGCCGTATTTCCTGGTCACATACTCAATGACCTCCTGCCTTCTTTCGTAACAGAAATCTATATCGATATCGGGAAGGCCGGTCCTCTCAGGGTTAAGGAAACGCTCGAACAATAAATTGTAATTCAGCGGGTCAATGTCGGTAATACCCAACAGGTAACTCACCAGGCTTCCCGCGGCTGAACCGCGCCCGGGGCCCACCGGGATTTTCTGCTCCTTGGCGTAATGGATAAAATCCCAGACGATGAGAAAATAGCTGGTAAAGCCCATGCTCTTTATGATCTGCAATTCGTGATCCAGGCGTTTCCTGATTTCCGGGGTCACTTCCTTGAACCGTCTTTGCAGGCCTTTCTCGCAGAGGTCTTTCAGGAAATCCTCTTTTGCCACCCCTACCGGCGGCTCATATTTGGGAAGGTGCACTTTGGAAAAATCCAGTTCCAGGTTACAGCTTCTGGCTATTTCAACAGTGTTGGCAATGGCTTCAGGAGCGTAACTGAAAAGCTTTTTCATTTCCTCGGGAGACTTAAAATAGAATTCTTCGGTCTGGAAACGCATCCTGTTGGGGTCATCCAGCGTCGTCTGGGTCTGAATGCAAAGCAGCACTTCGTGGCTCTTGGCGTGGCTTTTGTTAAGGTAATGCACGTCGTTGGTCGCGACCAGCCCGACGCCAATTTCTTTGGAAAGTTTTAAAAGGCCTTCGTTTACTATCCTTTGCTCCGGTATGCCGTTTTCCTGTATCTCAAGGTAGAAATTGCCTTTGCCGAATATTTGCAGGAATTGGTCCGCCGCTTTTAAAGCGTCGTTGGCGCGCCTCTGCTGGAGGCAGGTGGGGATCTCGCCTTTTAAGCAGGCGGTCAATCCGATGAGGCCTTTGCTGTGGGTAGACAGAAGTTCTTTATCTATACGCGGGCGGTAATAGAAACCTTCCAGATAACCCGCTGAAACCAATTTCATGAGATTCTGGTATCCGGTCTCATCTTTGGCTAAAAGTATAAGGTGGTACGCCGCTTCTTCTATCCCGCTTGAGCCTTTGTCCAGGCGGCTCTTCGGGGCGATGTAAACTTCGCTTCCTATGATGGGTTTAATGCCGGCTTTTTGCGCCTCCATATAAAATTCCACCGCCCCGAACATGTTCCCGTGGTCGGTAATGGCAAGCGAATCCATCTTGTATTGATTGGCAAGAGACAGCAAATCCCGGATACGGCAGGCTCCGTCCAAGAGGCTGTATTGGGTGTGAAGATGCAGGTGGATAAAATCCGAATGCGGCATGCTAAAAACAACTTACGCTAAATCTATTCCCACTCGATCGTCGCGGGAGGCTTGGAAGTTATGTCGTAAACAACGCGGTTTACTCCCTTAACTTCATTAATAATACGGTTAGCTATTTTTTCCTGCACTTCGTAGGGAAGTTTGACCCAGTCAGCGGTCATACCGTCGATACTGGTAACGCAACGCAACGCCACCACGTTATCATAAGTGCGTTCGTCGCCCATGACCCCTACGCTTTTAATGGGCAAAAGCACGGCGAAAGACTGCCAGATCTGATTGTAAAGGCCGGCTTTTCTGATCTCCTCGACCACCCGGCTATCCACCGCGCGCAATAATTTAAGGTTTTCGGTGGTTATTTCCCCGATTATCCTTATGGCAAGGCCGGGGCCGGGGAACGGCTGGCGGTAAAGCACGTTTTCCGGCAGGAACATTTCCTTGCCGATCAAACGCACTTCATCCTTGAATAAATCCCTAAGCGGCTCGAGAAGTTTAAGTTTCATATGTTCCGGAAGCCCGCCCACATTGTGGTGGCTCTTTATGCGGCTTGAAGGGGAACCGATAGGCGATATCGACTCTATCACGTCCGGGTACAATGTACCTTGCGCCAGGAATTTCGCCCCTTTAAACTTGTCCGCTTCTTCCTCAAAAACCTTTATAAATTCCCTGCCAATGATCTTCCTTTTCTCTTCCGGGTCCACGACATCTTTAAGCCGGGTAAGAAATCTTTTGCTCGCGTCCACGCAATCCAGGTTCAAATGGAAGGTATTCTTAAAAACCTTTTTTATCTGCTCAGGCTCATCCTCCCTAAGCAGCCCGTTATCTATAAAAATACACCGTAAGTTCTTGCCTATGGCCTTGTTGATCAAAAGCGCCGCGACCGCGGAATCCACTCCGCCGCTCAATCCAAGGACGACCTTGCCTGTGCCGACCGTCTTTTTGACATTGTCGATGCTTTCCTTGATAAAAGACGCCATGGTCCAGCGGCCGGAACAGCTGCATACTTTAAACAGGAAATTGCTTAATATCTGGGAACCTTTTTCCGTGTGGGTAACTTCCGGGTGGAACTGCACCCCGAAGATCTTCTTGCCGCGGTTCGATATGGCGGCTATCGGAGAATTCAAGGTATGGGCGCTAGTGTGAAACCCCGGAGGCATTTTCGTGACATAGTCGCCGTGGCTCGCCCAGCAGGTAAAATTACCCGGGAGATTACTGAAGATATCGCGGTTGTCGTCTATGAATAATTCCGCCTTGCCGTATTCGCGGTCTCTGGTATGTTTGGTCTTGCCGCCCAGCATTTGGGCGATAAGCTGCATTCCGTAACATATCCCCAGCACGGGAAGGCCTAATTTAAAGATCTTTGGGTCAGGGTAAGGGCTTTTCTTTTCCAGTACCGAAGCGGGGCCGCCGGAAAGGATCAACCCCTTGGGGGCAAATTCCTGGATTTGGCTCGCCGTAATATTGTAAGGAACGATCCTTGAAAATACCTTGTGCTCTCTGATACGCCTTGCGATTAACTGAGTGTACTGTGAACCGAAATCCAAGATTAGAATAGTTTCTCTAGGCATATTTTACCTTCCGTTTATTTTCCCATTCCCACTCGTTGTCCGACCTGGAAGATCTTGCCCTCAGTCTGTATCGAAGGGGCGATTATGATCTCCACATCGTGCATTTCTTTTAAGTTAGAGGCGCCCAATGACCCCATAGAGGTTTTTAAAGCCCCCATAAGGTTCTGAGAACCGTCATCAACCCTGGCAGGCCCGGAGATTATCTCTTTAAGGGTGCCTGTAGTCCCGACGTAAATCCGCGTGCCTCTGGGCAAATTCATGTGGGAAGTGGCCATGCCCCAGTGATAACCCCTGCCCGGAGCCTCTTTTGCGCGGGCAAAGCTGGAGCCGATCATGACCGCGTCCGCTCCGCAGGCAAACGCCTTGCAAATGTCGCCGCCGCGGTTCATGCCGCCGTCAGTAATGATCGGGATGTATTTACCGGTCCTTTTATAATAAAAATCCCTGGCCGCCGCGCCATCCACGGTTGAAGTTACCTGAGGGACACCGATCCCAAGCACGCCTCTGGTGGTACAGGCAGCTCCGGGTCCGACGCCGATCAATAATCCGGCCGCGCCGGTACCTAAAAGCTCCAAGGTCGTCTCGTAAGTGACGCAATTGCCGAGAATGACCGGGATTTTCGTATTTTTGCAGAATTTAAACAGGTCCAGGCTCTTGTATTCGCTGGAAATATGTTTTGCCGTGGTAACCGTGGATTGGATCACGAATATATCAGCGCCTGAAGCAACGGCGATCTTGGCGAACCTTTCCGCGCGCGCGGGGATGCAGCTTACCACCGCCATGCCTTTTTTGCTCTTGATTTCCTCTATCCTTTTGGCGATCAGCCCCTCTTTTACCGGCTTGGTATATATAGACTGGATGAGCTCCGTAGCTTTCTCCGGGGAAGAATTAGATATCTGCTCCAGTACTTCATCCGGATTTTCATAGCGGGTCTGCACGCCGTCTAAATTTAAAACCGCGATACCGCCTAATTTCGACATCTCCACGGCGAATTTTACGTCGACAACCCCGTCCATTCCGGCAGCCATGATCGGGATCTTGAATTTCTTCCCGTCTATTTCGAAATCTGTTATCGTCTCATTCGGATTTACCGTCTGAGAACCTGGGACAAGAGCTATTTCATCAAAACCATAACACCTGCGGGCGCGTTTACCTATACCTATCCATTCAGCCATTTCCACTTCACTCCTTTAATTAACGGCAAATCCGCGGCATTTTAAATACCTTATTTAAACGCCGAGAAGTTATGCCAAAACTTAACTTGTTATATTATAAGCGGTTAAGAAAACAGGAATCTTTATTAAAGATTTTTTATTTTACACTGAGATTGGGGTTTTGTCAATGATATTTATTATTCTTTTTCAAGGATCTTAAGGAATACGGTCACGATCTCGGGGTCAAACTGCGTGCCGGAGCCCTCCAGTATTATTTTGATCGCCTCTTCCTTTGTAAAAGCTTTGCGGTAAGGCCGGTCGGAAGTCAAAGCCTGGTAAACATCCGCAAGCGCTATGATACGGGCGCCCAAAGGAATATCGTCACCGGAAAGGCCATTAGGGTAGCCGCGTCCGTCCCATCTTTCATGATGATACAAGATGAGGGGTATTAAACCATGCAGGAACTGTATCGGCCTTATGATATCTACGCCGATGCGGGGATGCTTCTTGATCTCGTCATATTCTTTAGTGGAAAGCTTTCCTTTTTTCAACAAAATTTTCTCGCTGATACCTATCTTGCCCAGGTCGTGCAGGATAGCGGCCTGTTTGATACGCTCCGCTTCCTCTTTTGAAAGGTTCAAACCCTTGGCGATCTCCATGGCGTAATGCACGGTCTTCTCGACATGGTCGCCGGTATAATGGTCTTTTAGCTCGATGGTTTTGGCAAAAGCAAGGACGGCTTCTATCAGGCTCTGATTCGCCTCTTTGGTAAGCCTGTCTATCCTGTCTTTTAACAGCCCCACATCCACGGTCTTTTCCGACTTTTCCGAGCCCGGGAGCTTTTGCTTTCCGAGGTCAAGGGAGGAGAAAACATTGTTGCCGCCGCTTTCTTTTACTTTGCTCACGACTTTTTCGCTTAACTCTACCAGGTCCATCCCCATGATCGCCCTGTCCTCGGGATAAGACGCCACCCCCATGCTCAATTTCAGCTTGACCGAATATTTCTTGTTCCCGAACACGCTTAAATTCGTCGATTCGATCAGCCTCTGCGACATCATATAAACCGTATTCCTGTCTGTTCCGGGTGAGATCACCACGAATTCTTCCCCTCCGAAACGTATGATTATGTCGTATTGGCGCAGGGCCTTCTTAAGCTGCAGGGCGAACTGTTTCAGGATCAAGTCCCCGAACTTATGGCCGTAGACCTCATTAATGGACCTGAAATAATCGATATCTATCATTACCACGGAAAGCGGATGGTTGCTTCTTTTAGCGCGGAAAAATTCCGCTTCTATGATCTCTCCAAGATACCGGTGATTATAAAGCCCGGTATGCGGGTCCCTTAAGACCATCTGCTTTAATCTTTTATTGGACTTGATAAGTTCCTTGTTGAGTATCTGGAGTTTTTTATCCCTGCGTTTGTGTTCCGTAATATCGTTTACCACCGTAATAACTCTAACGACTTTTTCCCCTTCAAAAACCGGGATCTTCCTGGTCTCGGTAATGATCTCCCTGGTGCCTATCTTATTACGGTCTTCGGAAACAATGATTTTACCATTGTTAAATATTTTTTGATATTCGCTTTTTATCGAATCAGGCAGGAAAGGAAATATTTCAAGCAGCTTTCTTCCTATAGCGTCTGTTTCAAGCCCCAAACGCTGATTCCAGTTTTTAAAAGTCGTATTGAACAAAATGAACCTTAAATTCCGGTCGACCACGTGGATAGCCTCTCCGAGAGAATCGATCAGCGTCTGATAATGCGATTCCGATTCCTTAAGCGCCTCTTCGATACGCTTGCGCACGGTAATATCTTCGACCGTCTCTATGACAAAGCTGGTCTTGCCGCCGGGATCTTTTACCGGTGTCGCCACGACATTATAGATCCTGCCGTTTGAACAGACTCCCGTCTGTGAAGAAGTATGCTGCCAGGTTTTAAAAGCTTTGATAGTAGGGCAGTAATCGCAGATATTATCTTTGGCCGGGGAATAAAAAGACTTGTAGCACAACGGGCGTTTCTTGAGGTCTATTTTAGGGAACCACTTTTTGAAGGTCTTGTTCATCCAGGAGATTTTCATGTCCGGGCCGATGATCGAAATTCCCATCATCACGTTATCCAGCATGACCCTGGTTATTTTATCTGAAGAATCATCGCCGATTTTAATCTCGTCGATCCCGCTGTTCTTGATGATAACTTTCTTCATCCATTTCCCCCCTTTGCCCACAAAGGGCAATACCGACGCAATCCCACATAAGCGCCGGGTAATGTTTAAAACAATAAACACTATATCACATTAAACAAAAAAGTCAAATGGAGAAATAATGTAACTAATTTAAGCGGATAGAGTTAGGTAGGGTACCAGATTTTTTCCACTCTTTCCAGGACAGCGGGCGCGTCCACGAACCGGGAGATCTGGTCAAGCTGGTTCAATCTTAGGGATGAACCTTCCTGGTGGCTGGATAAAAACAATTTATCCCTGGCGCGGGTTACTCCGACGTAAAAAAGCCTGTGCTCTTCCTCTATCTCCTCTTCATTATCCAGCGTAAAGCTGACCGGTAAAACACCTTCCACCAGGCCTATAAAAAATACGTTGTCCCACTCCAGGCCTTTTGCGGAATGTATCGTGGATAAAACCAGGGGTTTTTCGTCGTTCGGCACAATGGCCTGGGAATTCCAGGCCGTCCTGTCGGGAGGGTCTATGGCGAAATCAGCGAGAAAATCGCCAAGTTCATGATAACGGGCGGAGAGGTCCCGGAGCGTTTCCAGGTCGCGCAGCCTGTTATCCCAATCATCAAATTTTATTTTCAGGATCGGGTAATAATAATCTATGATCCACTCCAGCTTTTCGGCTATTGTCGGTAAACCCGAGGCCTTGATCAACGCGGAAGTTAATCTCGCGAGTTCTTTCGAATACTTGGCTTCCTTTTTATTTAAATTGGCGAGCGCCTCGGCTTGAGCAGGCAGGCTTACACATCCCTTTATCTGTTCGAGTATTTTTTCGGAAGTCTTCGGCCCAACTCCTTCGATAAGCAAAAGAGACCTGTTCCAGGCCAGTTCATCCAGGCAATTATTAAGTATCTTCATATGGGACAGGCAGTCTTTTACGTGCGCCGTCTCATAGAACTTAAGGCCGCCGAACACCTGGTAGGGGATGTTGCGCCTGCTTAATTCCGCCTGCAGGGGTATGGAAATGTAGGCGGAACGGAATAAGACAGCCTGCTGGCAAAACGCGAGCCCCTCGTCATTTTCTTCCTTGATCTTGGAGGCGACCCACTGCGCCTCTTCGTAGATATCGTTAAAGAATAAAAGCTGCGGTTTTTGCATGGTATGCCTTTTTACC
>JAQULD010000017.1 GCA_028719045.1 Candidatus Omnitrophota bacterium
GTATGCCACCCACAAAACAGTGCCTAAGGAAAACTGTAAAATGGTAAATACGCTTACGTCTTTTACGGATTTTGTTTTAATGATCTTTGCGACCTGAGGCACAAAACCAAACATGGTCAATACCGCGGCGCTGGATCCGATTATTTTCCAGAACATTTTTCCTATCTGTAAAGAGGCGCGATTTTGCGCCATTTACTTAAAAGCCAGTTTTTATGTCCGGTGCACCAGTCTATCGTGGCTTCTAAACCGTCTTTAAACCCGATCTTCGGCCGCCAGCCCGTGTCTTTTAAGACCTTTTCCGAATCAAGGGAATATCTCATATCGTGGCCCGGCCTGTCCTTGACAAATTTGACGCAGGACTTGTCTTTCTTTAAAGATTCCAGGATCAGGCTCACAACCTCAATGTTTTGCTTATTATGGCCGCTGCCCAGGTTATAAATCGAGTGGATTTTCCCTTTTTCCAATATCCGCATGATCGCTTCCACACAGTCATCGACATGCATCCATTCCCGGACGTTCTTGCCGTCAGCGTAGACGGGGATCTTTTCGTTCCTGATGACCTTAAGCACGCATAACGGGATAAGTTTTTCAGGATACTGCCATGGGCCGTAGTTATTGCAGGGCCGCACAATTATTGAAGGAAAATCATAAGTCCGTTCATAAGATTTAATGATTAAATCCGCCGCCGCTTTGCTCGCTGAATACGGAGAACCGGGATTCAGCGGTGAGGTTTCCGTGTATCTGCCCTTTGTTATCTCTCCGTAAACTTCATCCGTGGAAATATGGATAAACCTGTTTATCCCGGACTCTTTCGCGGCGTCTAAAAGCGTCCTTGTGCCCATTATATTGGTTTCGATGAACCTGGAAGAATCCCTTATGCTCCTGTCGACATGGGATTCCGCGGCGAAATTAAGCACCGCGACAGGGTTTTCTTTATTAAAAATATCTTTTAACTTACCTTCGGCGGTAATATCGCATTTATAGAACCCGAAATTGTCCTTTAATTCTTTTAGCCGTTCCAGGTCCGCCGAATAAGTGAGTTTATCCAAAACAACCGGCGTAAAACCGCGTTTTAACGCTGATTTAACAAAAGCGCTTCCGATAAAACCCGCCCCGCCGGTGACTAATATTTTACCTTTTTTCATCTAAATATTGCCTCACGCATTCATCTAAAACCGCATGGATATCCCGCATCTTAAAGCCGGTTTTTTCCAATTTTTTTGTGGAAAGAAGCAGGTTGGTCCTTGTTAAACCCAGCCTTTTAAAGCCGACGCGTTTATATTTAAAATCCGGGACATATTTTTTGTAGGTTTCCATAAGTTCAGGGTATTTTAAAACTCCCTTGTTTACGATATTATAGATCCCCGTGGCTTGGATCCTCAATAAGTGCTTTAAAGCCAGGGCAAAATCCGGGAGATAAGTGATCGAATTAGGCAGGTCTATCACCTTTCCGGAAGCCAGGAGTTTAGTCAAGATATTCCTCGGGTGAGGCCTGTTATCCAAAGGGATGCGGATCCGCGGGATTAAAATCCGGTATTTTGAAGCAAGGATCCTTAAAGGCAACTCCGCGTAAATTTTCGTGCGGCTGTAGAAAAGGCCTAAAAAATCCGGGGTTTTTTCTTCATTAAGCGGTTTATCCGCGGCGTAATTGAAATTAAAAATGCACCCGCTGCTTACATGCACCAGCCTTATATTTTGCCGTAATGCGGCTTCCGCCAGAATTAGCGGGACAAAAGCGTTTGATAAAAGGCTTCTGTCTTTATCGCGCTCACAGTCATCCACATTTATTCCGGTATTGCCTATGCAATTTATGATTATTCGCGGGTGGTGTTTCAAGATCTCTTTTTCAGCCTGGCTGTGGGAAGATATTTCTTTATCGCAGATCGCGCAATCGAATTCTTCCCGGAGCCTTTTTCCTATGAATCCCGCGCCAAGGACAAGTATCCTGTCGTTCTTCATTTTATTCCTTTAAAATCTTGTTTAAATATTCACCATAGGCGGTGGGGATCTGCGCCGCGGCTTTTTTTAACTGCGCAAAGGTCATAAAACCTGACCTGTAAGCGATCTCTTCTATACAGCCTACCTTCAGGCCCTGCCTGTCTTCTATGGTTTTCATGAACAAAGCCGCCTCGATAAGCGATTCATAGGTCCCCATATCCAGCCAACAGTAGCCTCTTCCCAGCAATTCTATCCTTAACTTGCGCTTCTTCAGGTAGGTGTTGTTGATATCGGTAATTTCCAGTTCTTTCCTTTTGGAAGGTTTTAAGGACTTGGCTATTTCAACCACTTTGTTATCGTAAAAATACAGCCCGGTGACCGCGTAATTGGACTTAGGGACAGCGGGTTTTTCCGTGATTGAAAGAGGCGCGCATTTCTTGTCGAATTCAATTACCCCGTATCGCCCGGGGTCCTTTACATAATAGCCGAATATCGTAGCCTGGTTTTTCCCGGCAGCAGCCTTTTTTAACAAAGAAGATAAATTGTTCCCGTAAAAAATGTTGTCGCCAAGGATCAGGCATACGCTGTCGTTGCCGATAAAATCTTCTGCTATAATGAAAGCTTGTGCTATTCCTTCAGGTTCATTTTGCGCGGCGTAAGAAATGCTGATGCCTAAGTTTCTTCCGTCTCCGAATAACTCTTTGAATTTCGGCTGGTATTCCGGGGAAGAAATGAGCAGGATATCCTTTATTCCGGCGAGCAATAATACCGACAATGGGTAATAAATCATCGGTTTGTCGTAAACAGGCAAAAGCTGTTTGCAGGCGGCTTTGGTCAAAGGGTAAAGCCTGGTAGCCCTGCCTCCCGCTAAAATTATCCCTTTCATGTATGATCCTTGTTTAAAATGGTATTTTTACGCCTGCTTCGACAGCTGCCGCTTTTTGGATCCTCTTAAAACACAAGAAACTTTCGGCGTCAAGCGTGTCCAAAAACCTGTGGTTGAAAGCGATATTAAGGCCAACCGGCTCGTTTTCCCTGTTGGTAAGGGAAAAATTCAACGCGTCCCTATTGCTTAAAGCGAGATCCAGGCCGAATTTTATCCCGCGGACCTTTCCTTTTCCGTACTCCATATCATAGACCGCGCCAAGGTTCCTGTTTAATTTCCAGGCACCGTAAAAGCAAATCGTTTTCAGGCGTTTTGAACAGCTGTTCCTCGCTCCTATGCCGATCCGAAATTTAATTTTACCTTTCGCAGGATAAAGGTTCGGAGTTTCATATTGCGCGCGGAATTCGAAGTATGATTTAGGGCTGTTTTCCAATATATATGTGAGCCTGTTGCGGGCGTTTATCTGCCAGAATCCTTCAAAAGTGAGCGTACAGGCGGATTTATTTTTGGTTTTAAGCGAGGACTTTTCATAAAGATAAGTTATCTGCTGGTTTTTGCCGATCTGCCAGTTGCCCAGGAAGGTCAGTGAGTCAGGAAAAATGTTTTTTTTGACCTGAAAACAGATCCGGTTATATTCATCGGCCTGCCAAAGGCCGGAGAGTTTCAACAGCCCGATGCTGCCGGTTTGGCCCTTATTGCGGCTTATAATTTCGAAGGCCAGCTCATCCCCGCTTACGGAAATGATCTCTCCCTTAAATATAAGCCGGTCCTTACCGTACTGATCTTTAGTCTCATCAAGGACCAGCTCTAAATCATGGTTTTTGTTTAAATTCCATTTTCCCTTGAAGATAATCCTTGAGGGGAGGCCTGATTGCCTGCGCCAGGCTTGGGGCTCATTGAGGTAGTAATTCAGCCGGTTCTCTTTGTCTACGGAAAATCGG
The DNA here is from genome assembly GCA_028719045.1 of Candidatus Omnitrophota bacterium. The sequence goes on from JAQULD010000017.1 coordinate 3,766, forward strand.
CCCTTTAAAGCTGCGTGCCCTGCGGTATCTCTAATACGAAGCCGGTTGTTTTCATCGACCTCATATCGATATTTAGCCATTAGTTGCCTCTAATTTTTCCTTGAAATAAACGATGGTTCTTTTTAAACCTTCTTCCAGGGAAATCTTTGGCTTCCATTTTAGCAGTTTTTTAGCTTTGGCAAGGTTTGGACGGCGCTGTTTAGGGTCATCCTCGGGCAGCGGCATATATTTGATCTTTGATTTTGAAGCGGTTAAAGCGAGCACCTTTTTGGCAAGCTCCTTGACCGTGAATTCAAAAGGAGTGCCCAGATTAACCGGCCCGGGATAGTTTACTTCCATGAAACGGATGATCCCTTCTACCAGGTCGTCGACATAGCAGAACGAACGAGTTTGTGAACCGGTCCCGTATATTGTCAGATTTTCACCGGTTAAAGCCTGGTAGATAAGATTGGAGACTACCCTTCCGTCTTCAATGCGCATATTCGGCCCGTAGGTATTAAATATCCTTATTACTCTTATATTAAGGCCGTGCTGCCTTTTATAAGCGAAAGTAAGCGCTTCAGCGGCGCGCTTTGCCTCGTCATAGCAGGAGCGCGGTCCGATCGGATTCACATTTCCCCAGTATTCTTCCGGCTGAGGGGAAATATCCGGGTCGCCGTAAACTTCGGAAGTCGAAGCGAGAAAAAATTTGGCGTTTTTCGCTTTGGCTATCCCCAGGCAGTTATGAGTGCCGAGAGTGCCTACTTTTAAAGTTTTTATCGGATACTTAAGATAATCTTTGGGTGAGGCTGGAGAAGCAAAATGCATGACCCAGTCTAATTTGCCGTTTATGGTCAAAGGCAGGGATATATCGTGGGTAATAAGCTTGAAATCCGGGTTCTTTAACAGGTCACGGATGTTCTCTTCGGAACCGGTGATAAAATTGTCAACGCATATTATTTTATTTTTTTCTAAAAGCCTTCTGCACAAATGCGACCCGATGAAGCCCGCTCCTCCCGTAATCAATATTCTCATCTTAGCTTCTCCCGAAACATTTGTATACGAACCCCAGGCGTTTCAACTCTTGCGGCTCGAACATGTTTCTTCCGTCCACGATGACGGGTTTGGCCATCAGTTTTTTTAATTTAAGGAAATCCAGGCTTTTAAACTCTTCCCACTCCGTCATGAACAGGAGGCAATCGCTTCCCTTTGCTGCTTCATAGGCGTCTTTGCAGAATTTTACGCCTTTCGCGTGAAGTTTTGCCTTCTGCATGGCTTGCGGGTCATAAGCCTTTATATTTGCCCCGGCGCGCTTAAGCATCGCCAAAACGTCAATAGCTACCGAACAGCGGATATCATCCGTATCGGGTTTAAAACTTAAACCAAGCATCGTGATAGTTTTATCTTTTATAATCCAGAGCGCGTCTTCCACTTTCTTGACCACGTTTTTCTTCTGTTCCTCGTTTATTTTACGCACGATCTTGAGCAGTTCGAAATCATACCCTTTATGGCCGGCCAGGTGTATGAAGGCGTCCAGGTCTTTGGGAAAACAAGAGCCTCCGAAGCCGGCGCCGGCGTTTAAAAAAGCCTTGCCGATGCGTTTATCAAGGCCCATGCCTTCAGCAACTTTGTTTACGTCAGCTCCTACTTTTTCGCAAAGGTTGGAAACCGCGTTTATAAAGGAAATCTTGGTCGCCAGAAAAGAATTTGAAGCGTGTTTTATTATTTCCGCTGTCTCTATATTGGTTACGACTATAGGGGCGTTTATCTGTTTAAATAACCTGCGCATTATGGCTTCAGCGCGTTTGCTTTCCACCCCCAAAACTATCCTGTCGGGATGAAGCGAGTCATGCAGGGCCTGGCCTTCGCGCAAAAATTCCGGATTGGACACTATATCAAAATCTATTGCCCCTTTTTTATTCATCTCTACCGTCTGCTTTACTTTTTCTCCGGTTTCAGCGGGCACTGTGCTTTTTTCCACGATTATTTTATATTCTTTCATGCTTTTTCCTATAAGGGAAGCCACTTTCTCTACAGCGGAGAGGTCAGCGCTGCCGTCGTCCCTTGGAGGCGTGCCTACGCAGATAAAGATTACCTGTGATTTTCCGGCGGCTTCCTTGATACTGTTGGAAAAAATTATCCTTTTGAGTTTTTTGTTCTTTAAAATCACTTCGTTTAAGCCCGGCTCGAATATCGGGATTATCCCTTTTTTCAGGTTCTCTATCTTCTTTTTATCGTTGTCCACGCAAATTACCTGATTCCCCAATTCAGAAAGGCAAACCGCGGTAACCAGACCCACATAACCGGCGCCAATGACTGCGACTTTTTCCATTATTATTTTCCTTTCTAAGGATAGTTACAATTCCGGCCTTTTTTTATTTTTTAAAAGTTCGACGATTCTTTTTATTTCTTCCGAACGGCCTTTTTTGGCAACGAGCAGTGCGTCTTTGGTCCCTACGATAATGATATCATCCAGCCCGATTGTGGCGACCAAACGCCCCCCCGATAAAACAGTGGTATTCCTGCTTCCTATATCGAATGCGCCGTTTGAAAAATGGTTTCCCTGACCGTCTTTGGCGAGAAAATCATCATAGGCCTGCCAACCGCCCAGGTCTGACCAGCCTAAATCTTGGGCAGCAAGCATAAATAGTTTTTTCGTTTTTTCCAGGATAGCGTAATCAAAAGAGATGAAGCCGATTTGTTTCCAGGCTTTTTTCAAGCCGGTGCTTTTTTTTATCTTTGAAACCTGCTTAAAGAGTTCCGGCTGGCACTTTTCTGTTTCTTTAAGGAACGAAGCGGCTTTGCCGGCGAACATTCCGCTGTTCCAGAAATACCGGCGGTCTTTATACAGCCTAAGGGCGGTTTTTAAGTGTGGTTTTTCAACGAACTTATCAACCAGGTAAGCGTTTTTCGCTTTGCCTTTCACGCCTTGCGTTTTTATTTTTATATATCCGTATCCGGTGGCGGGACGGCTGGGCTTGATCCCGAATACTATGAGATTGTTTTCGCAGGCGCCTAAGGCCATAACTAAGAGTTTCAGGAATACCTTGTTATTCCGGATCAAATGGTCACAGGGCAGCACGCAAATTTTCGCCTCAGGGTCTTTATTATGGATAAGATGCGCGGAAACCGCGATCGACGGAGCGGTATTCTTTGATTCCGGCTCGCAGATCACGTTATCCCGGGGTATGCCGAAAGGCGCTATGTATTTAAATGTCTGTTTACGGTAGGATTCAAGCGTGGAAATAAAAATATGTTCCGGTTTAAACAGCGGCTTGACACGGTTTAAGGTATGTTCAAAAAGGGTTTTATTATCGATCAACGGCAGGAACTGTTTCGGAGTCAATAGCCTGCTTTGCGGCCAGAAACGAGTTCCTTTTCCCCCGGATAAAAGAACTGCATAATTATGTTCTGTCATTTTTCCATAAGCCGTCTATTGGACCTTGTAATTTACCTTAAGAAAACGCCGGCTGCCCACCTTGATGATCCCGGAGCGGTCGACAATAAAGCCTTCGTCGGTAATCTTACCGCCCTCAAACTCCACGGCATTTTGTTTTAGCAATCTCCGGGTCTCATTTTTACTTTTGGCAATACCGTTTTCAGTGATAATATCCACTAAAAGCGCCGGTTTAGCGAGGGTTACGCACGGCATATCTGCGGGAAGCTGTTTTGAAGAAAACACGCGTTCGAATTCACCCTGAGCTTCTTTCGCTTCGTTCTCGGAATGATATTGGCTGATGATGGCCCTTGCCAGCTGCATCTTCGCCTCTTTTGGATGCATTTTCTTTATTTCAGCAAGGTCTTTATCTGTCAGCAGTTCATAATATTTAAGCATCAACTCATCGGAGATAGACATTATTTTTCCGAATACTTCGCAAGGACGTTCGTTTATCCCGATGTAATTACCGTATGACTTGCTCATTTTCTGCACGCCGTCAGTACCTTCCAGTAAAGGCATGGTGATGACTACCTGAGGCTCAAGCCCTGAATCCTTCTGTATGTCCCTTCCGAAAAGGAGATTAAATATCTGGTCAGTGCCCCCTATTTCAATATCGCTTTTAAGGACCACGGAATCATGGCCTTGCAGGATCGGATACATAAACTCAAGCATTGAAACATCCTGTTTAAGTTCCAGCCTTTTTTTAAAATCCTGGCGGGCAAGCATCTGGCTGACTGTCGCGTGCATAGTCAATTGTAAAAGTTCGGTTATAGACATTTTGTCGAACCACGAGCTGTTAAAAACCACTTTTGCCTTATCCATATCCAGGATCTTGCTTACCTGTTTTTTGTAAGTAGCGGCGTTTTCCTGGACTTGTTCCGGGCTAAGAGTTTTCCTGATCCCGGACCTGCCGGTAGGGTCTCCGATACGCGCGGTAAAATCGCCGATCAGAAAATATACCGTATGCCCCAGGTCCTGGAACTGACGGAGCTTGCGCAACAGCACGGTATGCCCTAAATGTATATCCGGGGCAGTAGGGTCAAAACCGGCTTTTATATTAAGCGGACGGTTCTCCCTTGCCGCGGTTTCAAGCTTTTTTACCAGCTCTTCCTCGGAGACTATGTCTACAGCCCCGCGTTTTATGATCTCCAGCTCGTGCTTAATGTCCATACCAGGCGCGTTTGAAGCTTTTACGCTTTGCGCCTTGCCTACCCGCCGGTAAACAAGGCGCAAAAGCGTTTTTAGCTATATTTTAGCGGACAGGCCGATCTTTCCCTGTTCGATGTCTATCTTTATCACTTTTACCTTTATCTTATCTCCGGCTTTAAGATTCGCGACCATATCTTTATCGATCTCGCTGGAATAAATAAGGCCTTCCAGGTCAGGTTCGATCTTGACAAACACGCCGAAATCAGTGATACTGGCGACTTCCACTTCTTCAAGCATGGTGTCCAAAGGATATTTTTTTGCGATTTCGCTCCAGGGATTAGGCTGAAGTTGTTTCAATCCTAAAGCGATACGCTGATTCTGGCTGTCCATGGAAAGCACAACCGCCTCGATCTTTTGGCCTTTTTTCATTACATCCTGAGGATGGGAAATCCTTTTGGTCCAGGACATATCCGAAATATGCACCATTCCTTCGAGGTTTGAATCGAGTTCCACGAATACCCCGTATTTCGTGAATCCTTTGACCTTACCCTGCACTTTTGTTCCTTGAGGATATTTCGCTTCCGCGTCAATCCAGGGATTCTGTTCCAATTGCTTTAAACTGAGCGCGATCTTACGGGCTTCTTTGTCTACGCTTATGACCTGGGCTTCGATTGTATCCCCTATGGCGAATATTTCGCTCGGGTTATTGACCTTTTTGGTCCAGGAAAGCTCGGAAATGTGCGCGAGACCCTCTATTCCCTTATCCAGTTCGACAAAAACTCCGTATGGCATAATATTGACGATTTTGCCTTTGACCCGGGAACCCACGGTAAACTTGGTTTCAATATCCTGCCAGGGGTCCGGGAGCCTTTGTTTCAACCCTAAAGATATTTTATTGGTATCTTTATCCATGCTCAATATCATAACTTCGATCCTGTCACCCACAGCGACTACTTCCGAAGGATGAGCGACTTTAGACCAGGACATATCGGTGATATGTAAAAGCCCGTCCACTCCGCCTAAATCGATAAAAGCGCCAAAATCGGTTATGGCTTTTACTGTACCGGTATAGATGCTCTTGGGCTTAAGTTCCTTCCATAACTTGTCTTTGACTTCATCCCTTTCCTTCTGTACCGCTTCCCTGCGGGAAACTATAATGCTGTATCTTAGTTTATTTACTTTGATGATCTTGAACTTAAACCTTTTGTTCAGGATATCTTTGTCGGAAGTGCCCTTAAAAGAAGAAAGCGAAGCGGGAAGGAAGCCTTCGATGCCCATGACATCCACGAGAAAACCGCCTTTAACTTTCTTTCCTATGCTTCCTTCCAGTAAAGTCCCGTCCTGATAATGCTGGACAACGGTATCCCAGCCCTGGATGCGGCGGGATTTTTCCCTGGATAAAGCGATTATCCCTGATTCGTCTTCTATGTTTTCGACAAAGAAATCGAGCTCTTTGCCGACTTCAAGCTCTTCTTTGCTGAATTCCGTTATAGCCACAAGCCCTTCGGACTTGAAACCAACGTCGATCAAAACCTCTTTGGACTTAAGCGAAACAATCTTGCCTTTGACGATCTGGCCTTCCCTGACCATCTTAATGCTCTCATTATAGAGCTGTTCCAAACTCTCTTTAGTATCATTCGCATCAACCATTTTATTGTTCCCTTTCTTATTTTTATTATTTTTTCATTAAACTGTATTTTTATACTACATAACCGGCTTTGAAAAACTACCCCCCTTCATAAAAAAATTTTTACGCAGCTGCTTTTGAACAAACATAAAAACGAAAGTGTATTTAACTGGAATGGAAGGATTTAATTTGAACACGAAAGTTGCCTTATCTTTTTCATGATATTTTCGGCAATATCCTGATAAGGCAACCCCCTTTCTATAGGAATTTGAGTTCCAAAACAAACAGATATCTTATGCGGGTGAATAAATTTAGAATGTTTTGGTAATGCTTTTTCAGAACCTTTTATAAAGGCTGGTATAACCGGGACCCCAAGTTTTGCGGCTAAAAAACCTATTCCAGCGGAAGGCTCGCCAATCTGTCCTTCTTCCATGCGCTTTCCTTCAGGAAATAAAAGCAAACCTTTGCCTTCTTTAACCCGGCGCATCGCTTCTTTCATCGCGGAAAAATCAGCGGTTCCTCGTTTTACGGGGAACGCGCCCACAGCGTAAAGCCAATCCTTTAAGACAGGGACTAAAAATAAGTCATGGCGCGCCATATAGCCGAGTTTTCTCCTGCAGCTTGCGCCTACCACTAACGGGTCTAAATAACTGACGTGATTACTTGCCAGGATAAATCCCCCCTTCTTGGGAATATTTTCTACTCCGGTAATGCTTAACCTGAAAAAAATCTTGCTTAAAATAAGTATCAGGGCTTTACAGACATCATGAAGCATTATTTATAAAAGTTTGGCCAAACCGTATCAACTCTTTAGACTGGTTTAGTTTTTTTGATTCTGCGTAAATGCGCACTATAGGCTCGGTTCCGGAAGCCCTGAACATTAACCAGCTTTCGTCTTCGCAGATCAGTTTAATGCCGTCATAATCTTTTACCTGCACCACTTTCTCACCCAGCAGCCTGCCCGGCAAATCCTGCTTTTTGAGATCGATCTGCTTATCCAGCTTCAGGTCGAAACGGAGGTAATAATACCTGCCGAACTGTTTTTCTGTTTCGTTCAGGATTTCCAGGATGTCCTTGTTACGGTATACCATCATCTCCAAAAGCAGGAGGCCAGCTACGCTCCCGTCTCTTTCAGGAATGTAACCCTTTACGCCCATTCCACCCGCTTCTTCCCCGCCTGTCAGGATATCTTCCGTTTCCATAAGGTTAGAGATATACTTGAACCCGACAGGGGTTTCGTAAAGTTTCACCTTAAGGAATTCGGCTATCTTATCGATCATGGTTGTTCCGGCAATGGTTTTTACTATGCCTCCTGACCATCCCCTGTCCTGGTGCAGATGCAGCGCTAAAAGCCCAAGTATTTTCTGAGGATGGATAAAAACCCCTCCGGGAGCTACCGCGGCGATCCTGTCAGCGTCGCCGTCAAGCGCTATGCCTAAATTGAACTTTTCATTTTTCACGCGGTATTTCAATTCCTGTAAATTCTCTTCGATCGGCTCCGGGTGCCTGCCGCCGAAAGAAGGATTGATGGTATTGCGCAGGAAATCCAGTTTTATGCTTGAGCCTTTAAGTATTTGGGAAATATAACTGTCCCCGGCCCCGAACATGGAATCGACCAGGACCTTGAATTTTTTGTCCTTTATCTTTTTGAAATCTATGTAAGAACGGATAAATTTAGCGTAATCTTCGATTAAGTCTTCAACTGCTATCGAGCCGGACTTTCCGGCTGTCTCTTTGACCGGAGTTTTTCCAAGTAATTTCTCCACTTCAGCGGTGACTTCCGGGCCGGCCGCTCCTCCTGAAGGCGTCTTGATCTTAAATCCGTTGTATTCTCCGGGATTATGCGAAGCCGTGATCATAATGCCTAAATCAAGGCCGCGGGATTTTACGGCAAAGCTTAGTGTAGGCGTTGGCACCGCTTTATCGGAAAGGACAACTTCATTCCCGTTGTTCTTAAGCACTTCCGCCGCGGCTCTGGCGAATTTATCCGAAAGAAAACGGGTATCATATGCTACAGCTATTTTTTTGCCTTTTCCCAGATAATCCGCCACCGCCTGAGAAACGATCTTTAAATTTTGGAAAGTATAAGTGTCCGCTATGACGCCTCTCCATCCGTCCGTTCCGAACTTAATTATTGATTTTTCCTGCATTTTTTAACCTTTCTATCGCTTTCTTCTTGTTCTTAGCCCCGAAAATATAAGAACCCGCCGCAAGAACGTTCGCGCCGCAAGCCACGACTTGTTTCGCTGTTTGATCGTTAATCCCTCCGTCAATGGCTATATCTCCGGAGAATAACGAACGCAGTTCCTTTATTTTCGGCAAAACTCCGGAGATGAACGCCTGGCCGCCAAAACCGGGGTTTACCGTCATAACCAGGACAAAATCCGAATGGCTTAAGATACCCTTGATTTTGTTTAAAGGGGTAGCCGGATTCAAAGATACTCCCACCCTAACGCCAAGTTTCCTTAAACGCGAGGCTTCTTTTTTAAAAGCCGCCGGGGTTATTGTCTCGATATGCAGGGTCAGCATGTCGCTTCCCGACTGTAAAAATCTATCCGTGTATTTAAGCGGATTATCGATCATCAAATGCACATCCAAAGGCAGTTTTGTCACCTTCCTTATGTATTTGACCACGGCCGGACCAATAGTTAAGTTCGGCACAAAATGGCCGTCCATGACATCTATATGGATCATGTCCGCGCCGGATGATTCCACTTCTTTTATTTCTTTCCCGAGACGGCTGAAATCAGCGGATAAAATAGAAGGAGCTATTTTTAAGGTCATTTGTAAAGGTTATGCTTCTTAATAAATTTATAAACCGCATCAGGTACCAGGTAACGGAAAGACTTATTCGTTTTTACGCAATTCCTGACCTCAAACGCGGAAACATCCACCGCTCTTATCGCCACGGTGGAAATATATGACGGTATTTCCTCCAGGGGATAGCCGGGGCGCGTCGCGACCACGAATTTCACTATTCTTAGTATCTCTTTAAGGTCTTTCCAGTCTTTGAGGTACCTAAGCAGGTCTGAGCCGGTAATGAAATAAAGTTCTTTTTTCGGGAAACTTTTCCTGAACTCCCGTATGGTTTCGATCGTGTAAGAAACCCCTTTTCTTTTTATTTCCGTGTCCGAAACAGAAAAATGCTTATTTCCCCTGATAGCCAGTTTTATCATGGCGTACCTTGCCTTAGCGGACGCCACGTGGGAATTCTTTTTATGGGGCGCCAGATACGTCGGGACAAAAACTATTTTTTGCAAACCCAGCTTCTCCCTTGCTTCTTCAGCCAGGATCAAGTGGCCAAGGTGGATCGGGTTGAATGTCCCTCCAAGTATGCCTATTTTCATATTTTCAATTTGCCTGTTAGCCCCTTACCTGGCCGCTGCCGAAAACCATGTATTTGTATGTAGTAAGTTCTTCCAGCGCCATCGGGCCTCTTGCGTGCAATTTATCCGTTGAAATACCGATCTCCGCTCCCATCCCGAATTCAAAACCGTCGGTAAACCTGGTAGAGGCGTTTACGTAAACACAGGCGGAATCCACCTGCTTCAAGAAATCAAGCGCGTTTTCGTAATTTTGCGTTACTATGGTATCGGAATGATGCGACCCGTAAAAATTAATATGGTCGACGCTTTCTTTCAAGCTTTCCACCACTTTAACGGAAAGTATCAAATCAAGGTATTCCGTGGCGTAGTCTTTTTCTGTGGCGATTTTGACGTCTTTGCCCATTTTCTGGGTGAAGGGGCATCCCCTGATCTCAACTCCGGCCTTCTGAAAAGTTTTTATCATCTGCGGCAGGAATTTGAGCGCGATATCTTTATGCACAAGCATGCTTTCCATTGCGTTACATACCCCCGGACGCTGGACTTTGGCGTTAAAGCAGATTTTCCTGGCCATTTCAAGGTCAGCCCATTTATCCACATAGACGTGGCAGATGCCCTTGTAATGTTTAATCACCGGGATGCGGGAGGCGCTGGTTACTTTGTTTATCAATCCTTCCCCCCCTCTTGGCATAACTACGTCGATATAACCGGAAAGCTTTAAAAGCTCATCGACCGCGCGCCTGTCTTGAGTCGCGATCATATTTATCATAGCTTCAGGGACTTTGTATTTTTTAAGCACAGCCTTTAGTGTTTCATAAATAGCGAGGTTGGAATGCATTGCCTCGCTCCCCCCCCTCAAGATCACGCTGTTGCCGGATTTAAAACACAGGCCTATGCAATCGGATGTGACATTCGGCCGGGACTCGTAAATGATCGCGATAACTCCGATCGGAACCCGCACTTTATGTATCCACAGGCCGTTAGGCCTTCTCCAGGCCTTTATCACTTCACCGACAGGATCGGAAAGTTTGGCGATCTCAGACAAGGATTGCGCCATTTGGCTTATTCTTTTTTCGTCAAGGGCAAGCCTGTCGATAAACGCCTTGGCAAGCTTTCCCGCTTTCGCTTTTTTCAGGTCCTTCTTATTTTCCGCGAGAATAAAGCTCTTTTTCTCAATTAAAGAAGACGCCATGTCTTTAAGGATCTTATCCTTGATATCCGAAGAAATTGTCAGCGCTCCGCGGCTGGCTTCCTGCGCCTGTCTGGCAATATCTGTAAGTTCCTGTTTTAAGCCCATAGCAACCTCTTGGATTTACAAAATCACTATATTATCGCAATGAATTATCTCTTTATGGTAACGCACGCCTTTTATCTTTTCCAGCTTGCCGCTTGAAAGGCAGATTTTTCCTCTGGCAAATTCATTGCCGAGGCTGTCGGAAATGCTGATCACTTCCCCTTCATCAAAATCCCCTTTTACGGCGTTAATCCCCACGGAAAGAAGGCTTTTATTATTTAAAAGGGCTTTTTTTGCGCCTTCATCGACCATGATTGTTCCTTTAGGCTTTGTGCCGAAAGCGATCCAACGCTGCCGGGCATCCATGGCTTTTTTAGGCAGGAAAAGCGTGCCGTTGTGTTCCGGGGCTTCCATTGCCAGGCGGATAATGTCCTTTTTTCCGCCGTTGGCGATCACGCAGGGAATCCCTGAATCAACGGCTATGCGCGCGGCTTCGATCTTGGTGATCATTCCGCCTACGCATGTTTTTCTGGTCGAAGGACAGGCAAGGGCCTTTATTTCCGGGGTTATATTATCGACCACGGGTATAACCTTCTTTTCCCTGTCAAGCAGCCCGTCCACATCCGAGAGTATTATTAAAAATTCCGCTGAGACCAAACTTGACACGAGCGCGGAAAGCCGGTCATTATCGCCGAACTTAATCTCTGAGGTTGAAACCGTGTCGTTCTCATTGATTATCGGCACTACACCAAGCTGCAAGAGCCTGGAAAGGGTGTTCTTGGCGTTTAAATAACGGCCGCGTTCGTTAAAATCTTCCCAGGTCAAAAGCACCTGCCCGCACTCAAATCCCAACTTATGAAAAACCCTGTTGTACTCAGACATCAGGAAATGCTGTCCGACTGAAGCGGTGGCCTGAAGGCTGGATAAATCTTTCGGCCGGGAATTTAACTTTAAGATCGACATCCCAACGGCGATAGCCCCGGATGAAACAAGAAGCACCCGCGTGTTGTTTTTAAAAAGCCAGGCTACCTGGGAAGCTATATTATCTATTTTCGCAGCATCCAGGCCTTTTCCTTCTGAACACAGGAAACTGCTCCCTATTTTTACGACAATTTTTTTATAACTTCTTCCTGATTCCTTCAATTAAATCCTCCAACCCGGTCTTCTGCAGGGCAGATATAGGATAAACCTTCTTTTTTATTTTGGATTTGAAATTTTTCAGGTTTTTTGCGCTTTCCTCCAGGTCCATTTTGTTGGCGACGATAAGCTGGGGCTTGCTATAAACATCCTTGCTGTAGGACTTAAGCTCGCGGTTTATAGTTTTGTAATCCTCCAAGGGGTCGCGGCCCTCAAATCCTGACATATCGATCAAATGAATAAGGATTTTCGTGCGCTCCACATGCTTTAGGAAATCATGTCCTAACCCCCTGCCGCTGGAAGCGCCTTCTATTAGGCCCGGGATATCGGCAATGATAAAGGATTCATCTCTTTCCCCGACTACCCCTAAAATAGGTGATAATGTGGTAAATGGGTATGGGGCTATTTTAGGGCGCGCGTTGGAAATAGCCGATATAAGCGTGGATTTGCCGGCGTTAGGAAAGCCTACCATTCCCACATCCGCGATAAGCTTCAGGTCGAGCAGCAGGTTTCTTTCCTCGCCAATTACTCCCGGCGTAGGCTCCATTCTGTGCTTATTTCCTATCCCGCCTTTGCCGCCGCGGGCGACGATCAGTTCCTGTCCGTCGTGATCCAGGCTGCCCAATACGCAATCTTTATCCGCGTCTTTTACGATAACCCCGCAGGGGACACGCACAATCATATCTGGAGAGCTTTTTCCGGTCATATCGTTACCGGAGCCGTGTTCCCCTTTATGGCCGTAAAAATGGCGGTTAAATTTAAAATCCATAAGGGTGCGCAGGTTCCTGTTCGCTCTCAGGATAATATTCGCGCCTTTTCCTCCATCTCCGCCGTCAGGAATACCTTGACGGGTGTATTTGTCGCGGTATATGCTGCGGCAGCCGTTCCCGCCGTTCCCGCCTTTAACATAAATTTTTGCGCTGTCAATGAACATATTGATTTATGAGATTACGCTACTTTTATCTCTTTTATCTCCAATTCCGTAAGCTTTTGGCGGTGGCCCTTTTTCCAATCGGATGACTTACGGCGGCGGTACTTGTAAGCTATGGTTTTTGGCCCCTTTGGGCTTCCGATTACAAGAGCTTTTACGCTGGCATTCTTCAAGTAAGGCTGGCCGACCTGCGTTTTGTCATCAGCAGAGGCAAGAAGCACCTTTTTTAAGGTAATTTCCTTGCCGATCTGGCCTTCCTGCTTTTCGACTTTGATCTTTTCCCCTTCTTTGACAGAGTACTGTTTTCCTCCAACTTCAATTATTGCATACATTTTCTTTCCTCCTTAATGAGCCCAAAAAAGGGCGTAATCGTAAAAAAATAGTATACCCTAAAAAACTTAAAGAATCAAGCAGAAATTGGGCTGATTTTAAACTATCTTGATCTCTTCTATGTGTAAGGTGGGATTAGGGATAAGGTTGATTTTGGTTTTAAATTTGCGTTCTATGAATAAAGTGCCGGATTTCTCTTTGACAATCTCATCATAAACCAAAGGATTTAAGGTAATTTCCATCTGAGGCACTGGCCTTCCCTTTAACGACCTTTTTATTTCTTTAAGCGCGAAAATCGCCATAGTTACCGCTGATTTCACCTTGCCTTTGCCGCTGCAGTAGGGGCAAGTCTGGTAAGAAATGGTCTGAACGGTGTTATGGATGCGTTCCCGGGTCATCTCCACGAGTCCGAACTTGGATATTCCCAAAACATCGTATTTCGCCTTATCCGGGCTTAAAGCGCGTTTTAGCACGTTTAATACTTCCCTGCGGTGAGATTCCCTTTCCATATCTATGAAGTCTATGACTATGATGCCTCCCAGGTCTCTAAGGATGACCTGGTGCGCGGCCTCTATAGCCGCCTCACAATTGATCTTAAAAGCAGCTTCTTCCTGGGTTATTTTCTCCCGGAAACCGCCGCTGTTTACGTCTATGACCACCAGCCCTTCCGTAGGCTCGATGATAAGATATCCTTTTGATTTAAGATAAACCCGTGTTTCGAATATCTTGCTTATCTGTTTCTCTATGTTTTTAGCCTCAAATAGGTCATCGGCCTTGTAAAATTCAAGCCTGCGGGCAAAATCGCCCAGAAACACCCTCATGAAACGTTTAATACGGTAAAATTCGGCTTTAGAATCCACCACGACCTTGGAAATCTCCTCAGAAAAAGAATCGCGTATTACCCTTAGTATAAGGTCATACTCTTCGTAGATCAAAGAAGGAGCCTGTTTTCTTTTGGCGATCCTGTCAAGCCTGGACCACAATTTCATCAGGAACCTGGCATCCCTGAACAATTCTTTTTTTTCTCTTCCGCTCGCGGCGGTACGCACGATAAAGCCCAGGTCTTTAGGCAGTTTTAATTCTAAAAGTATCTGTTTTAGGCGTTTTCTCTCAGCCTCATCTTCTATGCGTTTTGATACACCTGTACGGTTATCCTGAGGCATAAGCACGAGGTACCTGCCGGCAATACCGATCTGGCAGGAAAGGCGCGGCCCCTTGGTCCCGAAAGACTCTTTGACAACCTGGACCATGACCTCCTGGCCTTTTTTAACTTCGCGGGAGGGGTCTTTTTTCCCGTCTCTCCTTGCTTGGCCGCGATTCTCTGGCTCGGCATCACGCATGACCGATTCAAAAGAATCTTCTATTTCGGAAAGATAAAGGAAACCTTTCTTGGGCAGGCCTATATCGACGAACGCGCCGTTTATCGACGGGATGACCGCTTCGATTTTTCCTTTATAAATGTTGCCTACGATTGTTTTATCCTGCGGCCGTTCGATGTAAAATTCATCCACCCGGCCCTCGTTTACCAGGGCAACCCGTTTTTCCTGAGGTTCTACGTTAATTAAAATTTCTTTTTGCATCT
>JAQULD010000018.1 GCA_028719045.1 Candidatus Omnitrophota bacterium
GTATTATTCGCTTCCGTGCCGCTGCCCATGAAAATAATCTCATCGGTGGACGCGTTAATGAAAGAAGCGGCGCTTTCCCGCATGTCTTCCACCAGTTTGCGCGCCTGCCTGCCGAATTGGTGGAGGCTGGAAGGATTGCCGAAGGCTTCCATCGCCTGGATCATGGCTTCTTTTACTTCAGGATGAAGCGGAGTGGTAGCGTTGTGGTCGAGATAAACTTTTCTTGGCTTGGATTTTGACATAACTTTTCCCTTCCTGGTAATTACGCGTACGGAAACATAATCTTGAAACTAGTGCCTGCGTTGGCCCGGCTTTCCACCTCTATATTGCCGTTATGGTTTTTGACGATATTGTATATTAAAGCCAGCCCCAAGCCCGTCCCCTCTCCCACATCTTTAGTGGTAAAGAAAGGCTCAAATATTTTCGACAGATTCTCTTTGGGGATGCCTATGCCGTTATCAGAGATTTCCAAATACACGCTTTTATTTTTTGGATCATGGCGCGTTTTGATCGCGATAGCGCCGCCCTTCTGGTCCTTTTTCTTGTCAATTGCCCACTTGGCATTCGCGATCAGGCCCACAATGACCTGCTGGATCAGCTGCGCGTCACATTTTATCTCAGGAAGGCCGGGGTCCAGTTCGTTATGGATAGGCACGTTCACGAGTTTCATTTCCTGATTTATGATCGACACCACCTGCTTAACAAGCATGTTTAACTGCGTAGGCTCGAATTTCCCTTTTGAAGGGCGAGTAAAATCCAGTAGAGAATCAATGATTTTCTTACAACGTAGAGCCGATTCTTCCACAGTATCGAGAAGTCTTTTAAAATCATCGAGGCTGAAGTCTTTCCTGTCTAATGCCTCCATCTTAATCAACTGCACATTATTCAAAACGCCCGTCAGGGGATTATTCAGCTCGTGGGCTACCCCGCCGGCCAATTGGCCTATCGCGGCCATTTTGGAAGCCTGCAGGAGCTTGGACTGCGCGTCTTTCAATTCGTTCTCCGCCTCTTTACGTTTAGCTATTTCTTCATTCAATTCATTGCGTGAGGCCGTGATTTTCTTTAAATTATCGGCCATGCGGTTAAATGACGCCGCGAGCTGGCCGATTTCATCTCCGGTGTTTATGTCTACCCTGGAATTAAGGTTGCCTCCTGCGATTATATCGGCCATCTCACTTAGCTTTTTTATTGGCCTGCTGAGAAAATTAGCGAATATAATGACAGCCAGTGAAGAAAAAACGAATATCAGCAAAGCGGCGATAATGTCTTTTAAAAGAAGTTTCCTGATAGGCGTAAATGCCTCTTTTATGTCTATCTTTCCCACTATGCCCCAATTAGTCATAGGTATATAATCGTATGCCGCAAGCACCAGTTCCCCGCGGTAATCCTTGCCTATAACCAACCCTTTTTTATTCATCAGGGCGTTTTTTGAAGGTACGGCTAAATTAGAATTAAACGGCACAGTGAATTGAAAAGGGGCGGCCTTTTTGTGGCGCAGGGGGGTTATGAACAAAATATTATCACCGGACCTGACGGCCAAAGCGATCTCCCCGGTAGCCCCTAATTCATTGTAATTTTCTATCCTGTTGATTAATTTGGATTCATCATAAGTCACCTTAAACACACCGACCAGCCCGCCTTCTTCTTTGTAGGGATCGTATTGCGGACAGGATATATCCATCAGGAATTTTCCGTCACGGAAGTACATGTCACTGATATACACTCCGGTTTTCCCTTGAGAAAACACCCGGCTGCCGGATAAATCCTTGCCTAAAGTGCCGGGGTTTGTTGAAATCATCGCCGTGCCGGCAAGGTCCATTACCTCAATGGATACGATAGAATTATTCGAATTCTTGGCGTCATATAATGTCTTAAATGCTTCCGCTTTGGCGCCTTCTAAAGCGGGATCGCGCGAAATTATTTTTGAAAGATATCCCCTGGGGAGCCTTCGCGAAGAATTCACCTGCGTATTTTCGATGTTCGCGTTAAGCGAATTCACGATATACTCTTTCCTGGCGTCCACCACCGCGGTCAAATAAGATAAGATGCGCGATCTTAACAACGCCCGGCTTTCAATGAACTGAATAAAACTTAAGGCAAATATACTGATTAAAAGTAATCCGACAATAATGATGACTAATTTGACCCGTATTGATAGTCTCAAAATGTTTACCCTGGGATTAGCCACAATCCTCCCTTTTTCTGATTTTTACAAATGCGCCACAATTGAAAGTATTATAACATATTCGGCGGGAAAACACTATCAGGCTTACCGCGAAGGCAATTTCTGATTTGCTTTTAATTGTCCGAAGTCTCTATTTTACAAAGCAGATCGAAGTAATCGAAAGGTTTTTTTAGGAACCCTTTGAAGCCGTATCCATCCCTTAAGGACTCATACCTCTGCTGAAAATGCCCTGTCATCGCTATTATAGAAGTGTTCTTTAACCCGGAATAATACATTATTTCGCAGGCGACCTGGAAGCCGCTTTCCTGCGGCATCTTCAGGTCAAGCAGTACCAAATCCGGTTTAGTATTAATCGCGATCTCAAGAGCCAGGCGCGGGTTATCTACCGCGACCACCTCGTAATCATTCATCTGCAGGCTCTCTTTTAATTCCTCAAGGAATTCCTTGTCATCATCTACTATCATTATTTTCCTAACCATGGCGGCCTCCTATGTATTGTTGCGTTAAATGAATAATAATACACAGGTAAGGTTCTGTGAATAGGCTCTTTCCCCTTTTATTTGATTTTTTTCCATCTGGGGCTCTTTATTCATAGCCGTATTTCTTTATGAACCATGACTTTACAAATTGCACCAGGAATAAATAGGCGGTTATTATTATGGCGAGCGCGACAAAAAACAAAGGCGGGGGCATAACGAATTTAAAATACCCCCCCAACGGGGTAAAGGGTATTACCAGCCCTAACGTAACTATATAAACAGAAGTAAACATCAAAAACTGGCTGGGTTTACTTTCGATAAAGGGGACTTTTCCGGTGCGGATCACATGTATGACCAGAGTTTGGGTACAAAGCGACTCTAAAAACCAGCCTGTATTAAAAAGGGGCTGCTGGGCGTGAAAAAGCCACAAAAGCACGCCAAAGGTTATAAAATCAAAAATAGAGCTGATAGGGCCGATAAAAACTATGAACTTTTTTATATACTCTATATTCCAGGGCCTTTCTTTTAAAACATATTCCTTATCGACCTCATCGGAGGGAATAGCTACCTGCGATACGTCGTACAGAAAGTTATTTAAAAGTATCTGGACCGGAAGCATCGGCAAAAACGGCAGAAAAATGCTCGCCCCTGTCATGCTGAACATATTGCCGAAATTTGAGCTCGCGCCCATTTTTATGTATTTCAGGATATTCCCGAAGGTCCTCCTGCCTTCTATTACGCCGTCTTCAAGCACCATCAAACTCTTCTTTAAGAGGATAATATCCGCCGATTCCTTGGCAATATCCACCGCGTTATTAACCGAAATGCCTACATCCGCCGCCTTTAAAGCCGCGGCATCATTTATACCGTCTCCCATATAACCTACGGTATGATTGTTTTTATGCAGGGCGTGGATGATCCTTTCTTTTTGCAGCGGAGACAACCTCGCGAAAACAGAAGTGGTTTTCACCGTGTTTTTTAGTTCTTCATCGTTTAATTTTTCCAGCTGGTCCCCGGTCAATAACCCTTTGACATCTATGCCTACATCGCTGCATATCTTTTTCGTTACCAGCTCATTATCCCCGGTCAAAACCTTAAATTCTATGCCCAGGTTCCTCAATGTCTCAATGGTCTTCTTCGCTGTAGGCTTGGGAGGATCAAGGAAAGCGACATAGCCCCTAAGGGTAAGGCCTTGTTCATCCTCCTTTGAATAAACCTCTTTTTTATTCTCAAAATCCTTATACGCCACAGCCAAAACCCTAAAGCCCCCAGAACTCAGGTTTTCGAATTCCGTTTTTAAATCCGTAAGTATCAGGTCTTCCATATCCAGTATTTCGCCTTCTAATTCATATTTTGTGCATCTTTTGAAGATCTCTTCCGGCGCGCCTTTGGCGATAATCCTGTGTTTCGAATCCATTTCCACAACCACGGACATGATCTTGCGGGAAAAATCAAAAGGCACCTCATCGACTTTTTTATACTGGACCACCAATAATTTCTCATATTTTAGAACAGCCCGGTCCAGGATGTTCTTAAGCCCGGTCTGGTAAAAACTGTTGATATAGGCGAACTTTAATACTTCTTTATCCTCCTGCCTGACCACATCGCAATATTTTTCCAGTACGATCTTGTCCAAAGTGAGAGTTCCGGTCTTATCGGTGCAAAGCACGTCCATCGCTCCGAAATTCTGTATAGAATTAAGCCGTTTTACTATGACGTCTTTTTTAGACATCGCTATCGCGCCTTTAGAAAGGTTTACGGCGACCAGCATCGGCAGCATTTCCGGGGTGAGCCCTACAGCCACAGCCAGCGAGAACAGGAACGCGTTCAGGAAATCATGCTTTAACAAAGCGTTCACAAAGAAAATAACCACTACCAAAACAAGCATGAGGCGGATCATAAGCCAGGTAAACCTGCGGATGCCTTTATCGAAGCTTGTCTCGACAACAATGCTGGCGAGCCTGCGCGAGAGCTCTCCGAATTGCGTGGCAAGGCCGGTCTTTACCACAACGCCAAGCCCCGTTCCGCTTACAACGCTTGAACCCATAAAAGCGATATTAGTTAATTCTTGAGCGGAATTGCCCTTTACCTGGATAGGGACGCATATTTTCTCGATGGGAAAAGACTCTCCGGTAAGAGAAGCCTGGTTAATGAATAAATCTTTGCAGGAAATGATCCTGAGATCCGCGGGTATCATGTCTCCGGCAAATAAATCCACGATATCGCCTGGTACGATTTCCCTTATTTTGACTTCCCTGGATTTACCGCTCCTGTAGACTGTCGCGGTAGCGCGCACCATTTCGCTAAGCTTCTCGGCTTCTTTTCCGGCGCGGTATTCCTGTATAAAAGAAAGGAATACGCTCATGACCGCCATTAAGATCACCAGGGCCGCTTCTATCTTTTCGCCGAAAAAGAGCGAAAAAGAGGCGATAACCAAAAGCACGATTACCAGTGGATTAACGAATTTAGAAAGGATTTGGCCAAGGATAGTCCTTTTCTTTTTCTTGGCGGGTTCGTTAAAACCATATCCCTCCAGGCGGCTTAAGGCCTCCTGTTCCGTCAGCCCTTTCTGGGAAGTCCCCAGTTTTTCAAGCAAGGCCTCCTGGGAACAGCCAATATAATCGAAATCCCATGCCTGAGCTTTTTTGCCGCCGTTTGTATTAATCCGGTTATCGTTATCCATAATTTAAGGTTATTTTTGAAATACTGTGCCCCCCATACGCTATTGTTTTATTTTAGGACCAACGGCCCCTTTGTCAAAGGAAATCTTCTCGCGGCGCAAATAAATCTTAAGTTGAAAAAACCGCGAAAAAAAGCTATAATTGATTGTAAGCGTGGATGTTATATCCACTAACCGGAAAGAGAAAAAATATGAGAAAAACAGCCAAAAACCGCGGGGTAGCGCTTATAATCGTAGTTTTCGCCATGATGCTTTTTGCGATGTTAGGCTGGACGCTGGTTTCTTTAATTTCCGGTAATTTCGAAGCAAACACCCGTTATGTGAATTCAGAGCAGGCGCTTTACCTGGCAGAAGCAGGCGCTTACTGGGCCAGGAACCAGTTACACCAGAATACAAGCTGGAGGACCAATTCTTCATTCGGTTATCCCAGCGGATACGCCCAGTTTAGCCTGGGTACGGGGGAATTCCAGGTAGTTTGCCGCGACCCGCAGGCCACCGAATCAGGAAATGTGATAATAATATCGAGCGGATATGTGCCTGCGCAAAGCAATTATCTGGGTATGCGGCAGATAAAATTAACACTCACGCTCAACTCCAGCTTTAGCCTGGGAAACGCCTTATTCTCCGGAAGCTCTGTGAATATGAGCGGTAATTCCAGGGTCTATAACGGAGATGTATTAGCGGACGGCACCGTTTCCATGAGCGGAAATGCCGGGATTACAAACGGGGATATAACGCAAAACGCCACCACCCCTACCTTGCCCAGCATAATAGTACCAGCGAACATTGCCGCATTGCCCAGCTCCGGGGCATTGACCGTAGCAGGCAACAATACCTCCACTTTAAATGCCGGAAATTATAAATATTCTTCCCTTAATTTATCGGGGAACAGCAAGCTTATCATAAACGGGCCGGTAAATCTTTATCTTACCGGGGCCCAATCAATGCTCACCAGCGGCAATTCCAATATAACTATCGCAAGCGGTCCGGTAACCATTTATGTTGACGGCGGGGTTTCCATAGGCGGGAACGGCATAGTCAGTAATTCGCACAATGTAAATGACTTAACCATATTAGGCACCATAAACAATACTTCTGATATTAATCTCGCGGGAAACGGTAATTTTTACGGGGTAATTTACGCGCCAACCACAGATTTGACGATCTCCGGGAACGGCGGCTATTACGGCTCCTACGCCGGCAACAGCGTAACTATGAGCGGCAACGCTTCCATCCATTATGACCCTTCCCTTAGCACAAGGACTATAGAAGGTTCCGGGGGAGTAGCAGGCGGGTCTGTTTCCTGTCAGGAAGTCTAAAACCGGCTACCCGGTCATTTCCATTTGCATTTAGCGAAGAAATCCGCCATTTCACGCGCCACTTTATCACGTTCCTGGTCAGCAGTAATTACATGGTAGGAATTATTCAGTAGAACTATCTCTTTGGTTTTTGAACTGATCTTATCGTAGATGAACTGGGAATTTTTAACACTGGTCATATCGTCTTCTTTCGCCTGAATAAGCTGCACCGGCACAGTAATCCCTCCTAACTTTTTGCTCAAATGCTTTACCAAAAGATTCAGCTGGTAGAGAAGGATTAAAGGAAAATAAGGATAGCCGTAAATATTGACGTCTGTTGCTTCGTGCAGCTTTGCCTTACTGTAATGGTCGTGCACGTGTGACCTGACTGTTTCGTTCTTGATCCCGTAAGGAGGTTCTTCTTTAAAATACATGAAATGTTTCAGGGGGGTGTGGTAGGCAATGGGAAGAAAACAGGTATACCACGGGACATTCCATCCGTCATAAAAAATAGTCGGGGACAAACAGCTTACGCCCGATACCTTATCGGGGAATTCCTCAGCGAGGAGAAGCGCTAAAAGCGCGCCCATAGAGAGGCCGGAGACAAAAACAGGCCTGTCCTGTTTCATCGTTTCCACAAAGATATCCCTTACCGACCGGTAGAAATCCTGCCATGTCGTATCTTTTAATATCTCGATAGGCTGGCCGTGATTTGCCAGGCGCGGGCAAATGACCAAATAACCGGCCCTCTTTAGAAAACCAGCCAGGAAACTCATCTCATGAGGCGTGCCTGTCAGTCCATGAATAAGTATCACGATAGGGCCATTGTTATCTTTTCCGGAAATAACGCTTGGTTCCAAGTTAGCGTTGTTTGATTTCCGGCTGGAATTTTTTTTAAGGCTAAAAGAAAACTCTATAGACATGGCAAAGAACAATCCTTATTTTTTCGCGATAAATTCCGTAATGGAATCCACCATATTTTTAAAGGTCTTGATATTAAGCGTCTGTTCCTGGGGCACATTTATGTCAAAAGCGTCTTCTATTTCGAATATGACCTCCACAGCTCCGAAAGAATCCATGCCCAGGTCTTCGCGTAACAATGCCTCCGGAGTAATCTTCTCGATGCTGATTTTTAACTTATCAGCGATTATTTCTTTTATTTTCTTCTCTATCTCCTGCCTATCCATTATACCTCCTAAATATTAAACAGACATTATTTGAGCCGAACCCGAAAGAATTGGAAAGGACCGCGTTAATTTCAGCCCGTCTCGGCTCACCCGGCACATAATCCAGGTCGCAATCGGGATCCGGGTTTTTATAATTTATGGTGGGAGGGATTATTTGATTATCTATAACAAGGGCGCACACCAACGCTTCTATAGCGCCCGACGCACCTATCGTATGGCCTATCATGGATTTGGTGGAAGACACGGGAATTTTATAAGCGTTCTCCCCGAATACTTCTTTTATGCCTTTGGTTTCGACTTTGTCATTTTGCAGGGTAGACGTGCCGTGGGCGTTTATATAATCGATATCTTCCGTCTTCATGCCGGCATCTTTTAAAACGGCTGACATTGTGTAACTTATGTCCCTTGCAGACGGATCCGGTATAACCATATGATAAGCCCCGGAATTAGAAACGTACCCGGAAATTTCCGCATAGATACGGGCGCCTCTGTCCAAGGCATGATTCAATTCTTCCAAAACAAGCGTAGCTGCGCCTTCCGCCAGGACAAAACCATCCCTGTCTTTGTCAAAAGGCCTGCTAGCCGCCTGGGGTTCGGCGTTTCTTTTTGACAATACTTTCAACGCATCATAAGCCCCAAAAGAAAATTCCGATAGGGACGCTTCCGCGCCCCCGGTAAAAGCCATGTCCGCGCCGCCATTCTGGATCTTTCTGTAGGCTTCCCCAACGGCGTTTGCTCCGGAAGCGCAGGCATTGGATATCACCATATTCGGGCCGCAGAGTTTAAAGTTAATAGCGACCTGGGAAGATACAGCGTTAGGAGTTATCCGCGGCACGCTCGCCGGATTTATCCGGTGGGCCCCTTTATCAAAAGCCCTCATGATCTGCTGTTCCTGAAAGATTATCCCGCCTAACCCGGAGCCGAAAATAACACCGATCCTGTTCCTGTCTTCGTTTTCTAAATCCAATTTACTGTTATCAAGGGCCATTCTTGCGGACGCTAAAGCCAATTGCACAACCCTGTCTACGCTTTTCGCGACATCCCCCGGCATATATTCACCGGGATTAAAACCTTTCACTGCCCCGAATATTCTTGAATCGAATAATGAAGCATCAAAATCTTTAATTAAATCAACGCCGGACTTTCCTTTAAGGCTGGAGCTCCAAAACTCATCCGCTCCCAAACCTATAGAGGAAACTATCCCGAGGCCTGTGATGACTACTCTTCTTCTTTCCATTCTATTAAGCTGTTTGCGAAACTATACGAAGTGGTAAAACTTGGCTGCGGCGCTTTCATTTGTACGGTGCGGTTAATTTTTGTGGTGCCGTTAAAATTTTCCGGTAAGGAAAATTTTAACGGAGAGGCAGGGATTCGAACCCTGGGATCTTGCGATCACGCGCTCTCCAAGCGCGCGCATTCGACCACTCTGCCACCTCTCCAGATTTCTCTAATTTACTGTCTGAAATTTGGCCCATAGCCAATCGCCACTGTTAACAGGCTAGGGGCATTCCTCAATAAAAACCAAATAAGTTTACGCCTGAAATTTGGCCCATAACCAATCGTCACTGTTAACAGGCCAGGGGAACAAAGTATAATTATATCCGATAATTTTAAAAAGTCCCGAAATAATTTTCTTTCGCACTGCCATTACTTTAAATTAATGAAAAGTAATGGCGGAGAGTGGAGGATTTGAACCTCCGGTCATCTTACGACGACAACGGTTTTCGAGACCGCCGCATTCGACCACTCTGCCAACTCTCCTCAAATTTCCCTAATCTACTGTTTGAAATTTGACTTAACTCTTCAGCACAAAATAAAAAACCGCGGAAAGCCCTATACAGATAAACCCTAAAAAGATCTTCCTCTTTAACAGCCATTCATGAAAAGTAAAGTTCTCGTCTTCCAATACGGCTATCCTTATTTTTTTTATGGGACTTAACTCCCTCCCCAACAGCTTTTCCAGCTTCTGATAATTACCGTAAAAGACCAAAACCAAACCAAAAACAAAGAGCACAGGAACGCTCCAGCAAATATACCGCTGAATAGCCTCAAAAATAGATATTTCTTCCGGCATTGACGTCTCCTGTTTTAGCCCGTTTGATATAAGCTAATTACGGTGGGAGTGAGATTCGAACTCACGGTGGAGGAAACCCCCACAACAGTTTTCAAGACTGCCGCTTTCAACCGCTCAGCCATCCCACCAAAACCTAAACCCCAAAAAGCTGCTTAAATACCGATTGAAATATGCCGCTGGTTATATGCGCCGAATTATTGAAGAAGCTGACAAAAGAGAATTTCTCGAATATAAGATTTAAAAATAACCCGACCAAAGTCAAATTTATGATATAGACCAGAGAAAAACCGAATATATAGCTCGCTTTGAAGAAATCCTGTTTGGCGCGCATGGTTTTGGCGCTAAATACCAGGTGCAAAGCCAGGGTAAACCCGAAAACAAACATGAAATAATGGATAAGCTCTTTCGATTTTAAGAATAGAGCCAGGACCAGGTAGAGAAAGAAAATCAATATGGTATAAATCGGCAAAACATAGGGGGCGACCTTGACCAGCGGAGAGAAAAATTGGAAAACGATCTCCAGTAATTTCTGCCCCTGCTGGTATATTTTTGCCGGCTCTATTACAAACAGATACACGAGAAGAAAGCTGATCACTCCGGACCAGAAATATTTCTGCAGCAAACCGTCCACAAAAGTAAATTCAGCCAGGAAAGAAACGCTTATGGAATAGACAAACGGCAGGAGGCAGAGCCCCAATAAAAACTTGATAATCGCAAAGGCCTTGTTGGAAAGTCCGGGTACCTTCGATTTTCCGGCCCCGCCCGCTCCTCCGGAATGGTCTTCGAATTTAACCCTGCTTAGAAAATCTTTACTGTCGTCTTTAGGAAATTCTCTCTTTTCCATTTAAATACGGCCGCAATACTTCTGGTATTACTACCGAGCCGTCCTCCTGTTGGTAGTTCTCCATTATAGCGATTACCGTGCGCGCCATAGCCACTCCTGAACCGTTCAGGGTATGCACGTTTTCGGTCACCTTCCTGCCCTCCGCGGTAATTCGCCTGAACCTGATATTTGCCCGCCTCGCCTGGAAACTTTCAAAATTGCTGCAGCTGGAAACTTCAAGCCATTTGTCCACTCCCGGGGCATAAGCTTCCAAATCGTAGCATTTGCTTGCGGAAAAACTTAAGTCTTGCGTGGACAAAGCCTTCAGCCGGTACGGCAGGCCTAAATTCTGTAAAACCTCTTCCGCGTTGTTGACCAGTTTTTCCAATTCCTCGTATGATGTTTCCGGCTTAACGAATTTTACCATTTCCACTTCGTCAAACTGGTGCACCCGCATAAGGCCTTTGGTGTCCTTGCCGTAAGAACCCGCTTCCCTTCTAAAACAGGGAGTATAAGCGGTAAAATAAACAGGCAGGTCTTTTTCTTCCAGGGTTTCACCGCTAAAAATGTTCGTTACAGGCACTTCCGCGGTAGGGATCAGAAATAAATCATCGTCTTTTAGCCGGTACATATCTTCTTCCAGCTTAGGGAGCTGCCCGGTGCCCGTCATCGACCTTCTGTTGACCAAAAACGGCGGGGAGACCTCGGTATAGCCGTGTTTTTGCGTATGCAGATCAAGCATATAGTTTATTAATGCGCGTTCCAGTTTCGCGCCCCAGCCTTTGTAGAGCACAAAATTAGAACCGGTAATTTTTGTGGCTCTGGCAAAATCGATAATGTCCAGGCGCTGGCTCAATTCAACGTGTGATACCGGTTTAAAATTAAACTCCCGCAGTTTTCCCCAGGAACGAATGATTTCAGCTTTTTCCGGTTCTCCCACAGGCACAGACGCGTGAGGGATATTGGGTATGGTCAGCAAGGCCTTATCTAACTCAGCCTGTTTTTCTTTCAATTCCGTTTCAAGGCGGCCTATTTTTTCAGAGATCTCTTTCATTGAAGAAATTTTGTCCTTTGGGTTCTTCTTTTCTTTCAATAAGGCGCTGATCTCGTCATTTGCCTTGTTTTTCTGCGACCTTAGCTCTTCTACTTCAGCCAAAACCTTCCGCCTGTCATCGTCAAGCGCGATTATATTGCCCAAATCCAGTTTTGACGCGCGGTCGCAAAGCGCTTTTCTCACAATATCCTGATTGTC
This sequence comes from Candidatus Omnitrophota bacterium, assembly GCA_028719045.1. The sequence goes on from JAQULD010000018.1 coordinate 11,979, forward strand.
CCTGATAAATCTTATGTCTAGCATATTACCCCTTTATTACTGCCAGCGGTTTCATCCGGCAGACGCGTTTGGAGATCCCGACGCTATGCACTACATTTACCACTTCGTTTACGTCCTTGTACGCTTCAGGAGCTTCTTCAATAATCGTCCCCCTGCCGGAAGCAAGCACGACAATACCCTTCGATTCCAATTCTTTAAGAAGCTTGCCTAAATCTATTGATCTTGCGGCGGAAGTCCGCGATTTTAGCCTTCCCGCGCCATGGCAGGTAGAGCCAAAAGTTTCTTCTTCCGCCTTTTTGGTGCCGACCAATAGATATGAATTCCTGCCCATATCACCGGGGATTATCACGGGCTGGCCCGTCTTTTTGTAACGTTCCGGTAACGCGGGATTTCCCGGGCCGAACGCGCGGGTGGCGCCTTTACGGTGCACGCATAAAGCTTTTTCTTTGCCGTCTACCTTATACTTCTCTATCTTAGCGATGTTGTGGGCAACATCGTAAATAAGCGACATACCCATATTCTGCCAGGACCTGGAGAATACTTTTTCGAAAGCCTTACGCGCAAGGTGCATCAGGCACTGCCGGTTATTCCAGGCATAATTCGCCGCGCATCTCATTGCCGCCAGATACTGCTTTGCTTCTCCGGAATTCACCGGAGCGCAGGCTAACTGGCGGTCCGGGACATTTATATTATACTTTTCCAGGCAGCGCATCATGTTTTTCACGTAATCATCGCAGATCTGATAACCAAAACCGCGCGAACCCGAATGTATCATCAACATTACCTGTCCGGAATCGAGGTTAAACTCATCGCAAAGAGCGCTGTCATAAAGCTGGTCGATAACCTGGACCTCGACAAAATGGTTTCCTGAGCCCAAGGTGCCTGACTGAGCCTTGCCTCTATCATAAGCGCGCTCTGATACGGCCAAAGGATCGGCTCCCTGTATCGCTCCGTTTTCTTCGGTGCATTCCAGGTCTTCCTCTACGCCGTAACCGTTCTCAACCGCCCATTGCGACCCCTTTAACAGGATCTGGCGCTCTTCTTTCGCGCTTACTCTTATTTCCCCTTTTGAGCCTACCCCGGAAGGGACCATGGAAAAAAGCGCTCCGGCAAGATCCCTTAATTTATCTTTTATTTCTTCATACCGGAAATTCGTCCTTACGAGCCTTACCCCGCAATTGATGTCAAAACCGACTCCTCCGGGAGATACCACTCCCCCTTCTTCTATGTCGGTTGCAGCGACACCTCCGATGGGGAATCCATAACCCCAATGTATGTCCGGCATTGCCATTGAAGCGTTTACTATTCCGGGCAAGAACGCCACATTAGCGACCTGCTCTGCAGCCTTGTCGTGGCGGATATCTTTTAATAATTTTTCATCGGCGTAAATAATACCCGGCACGCGCATCCCCGGTTTATAAGCCTTGGGTATCCGCCAGCGAAAATCATCGATTTTTTCTAACGGCCCTTCCCAAATCTCAGACATCAAAGATCACCTCTGCTAACCAGTGCGACTTTAACTTCCTTACCGCGAGCTCGTGATACGTGGCAGCTTTAATCTCCACGTTTACTTTATAGCCCTTGATATCGCAGCCTGAAGCTTCAACGTCAAGGTAATCCTCATCCAATTTATTAAATATGAAATCGCAAAAGATCGCGTCTTTTGCCGATGATAAAGACAAAAGCTCATTAAGCCAGTTTACAAATAACTCTTCGGTATTTTGAGCTTCCTGTATTATATGAAATTTCCTGATTTTCGGTGAGCTGGATTCTTTGGTTCTTTCGGCAATGATATCGAACATTGCGTAGGCAGCGTTAGAGAATAATTCGTTTAAATCTTTACCTTTTACCCTTATGCCTATGTCAGCAGTATGCTCGATTAATTCGTAATATCTATCAGACATACCTTTTGAGCTAAGAGATTGGTGGGCCATGTAGGAGTCGAACCTACGACCTTGACATTAAGAGTGTCCTGCTCTGCCAATTGAGCTAATGGCCCGAATCTACTGTCAGCCATTACTCAGCCCTGTTATTCTTCTGTTGAAGCTGAGTTAATGGCCCCTTGATCAACCTATTTAAGACTATAGATTATATCATCTACTACTGGCAGCGTCAATTTTATTTGTTGATAAAGAAAACTTAAAAGGCGGGATTACGTGCGCCTAGCTGGACTTGAACCAGCAACGCCCAGCTCCGAAGGCTGGCGCTCTATCCAATTGAGCTATAGGCGCAAACTAAACCACTTCGCACTTCTCTCCCAGGATCTCAATTATCTTCTCAAGTTTGCCCTTATCCACCGGTAATATACCCTTCTCGCAGGTGGCGCGCACTGGAGAGTTAAGCTGGATTTTATCGGGATTTATTTTATCGATCGCCTCTTTTAACCTGGCTATATGGCCAAGGCCGTCGTTTATCCCTTTAACCAACATCACTTCAAGCCAGATCTTCCCCCGGAATTCCTTCCTCAAGCTTATCAGGCCGTCAATAACGCCTTCGATCTTTATGCCCGCCTGCGGGCGGTCAATATCCTCAAAGACTTCCGCGGTCGCGGCGTCCAAAGAGGGTATAATAAGGTCAGCTAAAAGGATATCGCAACGCGCCTTTTGCTCCCCCAACAGCGAAGCATTGGTGATTATCGCCACGGGGACCGCAGTGGTTTTTTTTATCTCTGAAATTAATTGTCCGATCTTAATATTAAGGAGAGGCTCGCCTGAACCCGAAATAGTGACAAAACCGAGGTTTTTTGCTTCCTGAGGATTATTCTGGAACCAGGATTTTAGCTCCGCAGAGATCTCTTCTATATTAACGTATTCCTTTCTTTCGCTGGTCCTGGCTGTAGTCGCGCCTAACTGGCAATAAATACAATCAAAACTGCATATCTTATAAGGAGTTAGGCTGATACCCAGGGATAAACCTAATCTGCGTGATTTTAGCGGGCCATAAATATATTTCATAGTAAAAAAAATCCCCACCTTATATAAATTTGGCGATAAACACCGCAATATGTAAGATGGGGACGCTCTGTTTCTATTTTATTTCAATAACCGAGTTCTCTGAACCCAAGTTATTTGATGTCTTGGACTTACAAGCAGGATCAAGAAGCCAAGTACCGTCTACAAAAAATTTGTATTCGTACTTTCCCGGCTTGAGGCCTACTTTTAACGACCACGCGCCTTTTGTGTCTTTCTTTGCGACCAAGGAATTGGTATCCCAATTATTAAAACTTCCTGCCAGGCTTACCTTTTTAGCCTGGGGAGCGAAGAATTTGAATTGCGAAGATTTCACGCTGCTGCCTGTTGCCTTTGCCATACTAACCTCCTTGTTGGTTTTAGTTTATCCAACAACTACGGGTTTGTCAAGCAAAAAATGCCCCGCAGGTCACTAATCCTCTCAAAACTTCAGGCAGCGATTATTGTTATGCCCTTTTTATCGGCTAACTTGACGCTTTCTTCCCTGTCTATGAAAAGGGTCTTACCCGCCTCAATGGCCAAACAGGTAGCGTTAGCTTTGACGAGAGTTTTGACCGTGTTAAACCCTATTACAGGTATATCAAAACGCATATCCTGGTTAGGCCTGCTTACCTTCACTACCGTTATTCCGCCCCTGGCGATCCTGCCGGCGCGCCTGATAAGGTTATCTGTACCCTCCAAAGCCTCAACCGCTACAATAGCCTTCGATTTAACCGCTACGGTCTGGCCGATATCAAGCCTCGCTACCTCTTTTGCCAGTTCCAGCCCGAAACGTATATCCAAACTCTCAGCCTGATTAGGCTGCCGGCGGGTTAACGTCCCTTTCTTGGGTAAAAGATCTTCCACGAAAGTAGTAGAATCGATTAAATCCAACCCGAATTCTTTAAGCCTGCTGGCGATCTCGCTGAATATCGTATTTGCCTTATTGTCTTGTATACTGCTAATCAGTTCTTTTAGGTCCCTGTTTTGCCTGACTTCTTTGCTAAAAAGCCGGTAAGGGCTGATTTGCCCTGCCATGGCCACTTTTTCCACGCCTTCTGACTTAAAGACCTCAAACATCTGACGGAACTGGACCAGGGACAGCCAGTACAACTTATCCACGTGAGATTTCAATTGCCTGGAAGTCTCTCCCTTTATGGCTATAGCCACAATATATTTACCTTTTTTCTTAGCTCCTTGGGCAAATACAATAGGGAACCTTCTGTTGCCTGCGATTAAACCTATTTTATTCATTTTTGTCTTTGGCGAGATCTTTATTATCGGGATCGTCTGTGCTTCTGCGGTCGGAACGGCAGGAGTGGCTGAGGCCGCGCTGGGAAGCTTTCGCGAAATTAACCAGGTACATGACTTCTCCGGCAGGCGAAGCCTCTTTTTCTATTTCTTCAATAGCGTGTTTTACGGTAAGCCCAGAATTAAACAGCGTTTTGTACGCGCTGCGCAAATCCATTATAGACTTACGCGAAATGCCGTTTCTTTTAAGGCCGACGAGGTTCAAGCCATAGACCATCGCGGGATGGCCGTCACAGGTAGAAAAAGGCGGGATATCCTGGACCACTTTTGAACATCCCCCGATAATAGAAAGCTTGCCTACCCTGACAAATTGATGTATCGCCACCAATCCTCCGATAACCACATTGTCTTCCACTATCACATGCCCGGCTAAAGTGCCGTTATTGGCAATCACGCAATTGCTGCCGACCATGCAATCATGAGCCACATGCGAATAAGCCATCAGAAGATTATTATCTCCCACTACGGTCTTTCCACCGTCTTTTGTGCCGGGGTTAAGAGTGCAGTATTCGCGGATAATATTATTCTCGCCTATTTCAAGAAAGCTCTTCTCGCCTTTGTATTTTAAGTCCTGCGGCCTGCTGCCAACCACAGCTCCGGTTAAAAATTCACAGTTTGCCCCTATTGTCGTATTGCCGTCTATTACGCAATGGGCCCCTATCTTTACAGCATCGCCTATTACAACGCCGTCTCCGATAATGCTGTACGGCCCGCAGGTAACGCCCTTGCCTAGTTTGGCTTTCTTAGAGATTATAGCTGTTTTATGCAGATTCATATATTATTAGTTTTAATCGCTTAACGCGAACATTAGTTCAGCCTCAGCCACAACTTTTCCGTTCACTAAAGCCTTGCCGAAAACCTGCCCGGTGCGGGACTTTATTTTACCGGCCTCTATTTCGAATACGAGCTGATCTCCCGGCACGACCGGTTTTCTGAATTTCACGTTATTGATGGCCATAAAATAAGCGATCTTTCCCCTGTTCTCCTTCGGAGAAAGCATCATGACGCCGCCTACCTGAGCCATGGCCTCGATGATTATGACGCCCGGCATAACCGGCCTTCCCGGGAAATGCCCTTTAAAAAAATACTCGTTAATAGTGACGTTTTTTATCCCTACGGCGCGCTTACCTTCCTGCAGGCTGACTATTTTGTCCACGAACAAAAAAGGCTCCCTATGGGGGAGGATTTTCTTTATTTCAGTGACATCCAGTTCTGTTTTGGATTCGGAAACCGCAGTCGCGGCGCTTACCCCTGCCGCGGAATATTTTTCCCTCTGTTGGATAAGGCGCTTTACCAGTTTCAAATTAAGGGAATGGCCGCTCTTTAACGCTATAATATGGCCTTTTATGGGCTGACCGAAAACACGCAAGTCTCCGATCAGGTCAAGCATCTTGTGCCTTACGAACTCATCGTCAAAACGCAATTTATTTTTGATCACGCCTTTTTCGCCCACTACCAGCGTGTTTTCATAGCTTGCCCCTTTTCCCACGCCACTTTTCTGCAATTCCAGCGCTTCTTCTTCAAGGCAAAATGTGCGCGCCGAGGCAATTTCCTTCTGGAATGTTTCCGGAGTTATATCCAGTTCCAGGAACCCGGATTTTAAAACCGGATGATTATAATTAAGTGTGTAAGAAATCTTGAATTCCGGGTAAG